>DASSBX010000455.1:0-15591 GCA_035698305.1 Miltoncostaeaceae bacterium
GGGGCCGCCCGCGGCAAGGTGGGCGTGCGGGTGGCGCGCTACGCGGACATCTCGGGTCCCGGCGATCCGATGGCGACCGCGCCGGCCGACGGCTCGACCCTCGCCGTGCAGCCGCGGCTCGTGCCCGACGGCTGGCGGCTCGCCGCGGCATCCACGGGGTCGGTGGTGGTCTGCTCCGCCGGTTGAGGGGACCTATGCCGCCTTGAGCCGCTCCAGGTCGGCGTCGACCATCATCGCGACGAGGGCCTCCAGGTCCACGGCCGGCTCCCACCCCAGCACCTCGCGGGCCTTGGCGGCGTCGCCCACCAGCAGGTCGACCTCCGCGGGCCGGATGAGGGCCGGGTCGGTGCGGACGTGCGCGTCCTGGTCCAGCCCCGCGTGCGCGAACGCGAGCTCCACCAGCCGGCCCACCGTGTTCGTGACCCCGGTGGCCACCACGTAGTCGTCGGGCTCGTCCTGCTGGAGCATCCGCCACATCGCATCGACGTAGTCGCCGGCGAAGCCCCAGTCGCGACGGGCGTCCAGGTTGCCGAGCGTCAGCGTGTCGGTCAGGCCCGCCTTGATGCGGGCGACGCCGTCGGTGACCTTCCGCGTGACGAACTCGAGGCCGCGGCGGGGCGACTCGTGGTTGAAGAGGATCCCCGAGCACGCGTACATGCCGTACGACTCGCGGTAGTTGACGGTGATGTAGTGGCCGTAGACCTTCGCGACGCCGTACGGGCTGCGCGGGTAGAACGGCGTCGTCTCGCTCTGCGGCGTCTCCAGCACCCTGCCGAACATCTCGCTGGACGACGCCTGGTAGAAGCGGATCTGCGGGTTCACCCAGCGGATCGCGTCGAGCAGGCGGGTCACCCCGACGGCCGTGAACTCGGCGGTCAGCACGGGCTGGGTCCACGAGGTGGGCACGAACGACTGGGCGGCCAGGTTGTAGACCTCGTCGGGCTCGGCCTCCTGGAGCGCCGCGACCAGCGACGGCTGGTCGAGCAGGTCGGCCTGGACGAACCGCAGGCGGTCGCGGATGTGCTCGATCCGCTCATAGGACTCGGTCGAGGAGCGGCGCACCATGCCCCACACCTCATAGCCCTTCGTGAGCAGCAGCTCGGCCAGGTAGGAACCGTCCTGGCCGGTGATGCCGGTGATGAGCGCCTTGGGCACTATTCCTCCTCCGCGACGCGGTCGCGCCACCATTCGAGCGTGTCGGCCAGCGTGACCTTCATGGGGATCTCCGGTGTCCATCCGGTGTCCGCCCGCAGCCGGTCGGGCGAACCATAGAGATCGGGCTGCTCGCCCTCGCGCCTGAGCTCGGCGTCGGATCGGAAGGTCACGGGGACCCGCGCGAGCGCGCCGAGACCCTCGATGAGCTCCCGCACGGGGAGCGAGCGGCCCGTGCAGGCCAGGTAGACGGCGTCGGGATCGCCCCGCTCCAGCAGCAGCAGCTGGGCGCGGACCATGTCGCGCACGTCCATGAAGTCGCGGCGGGTGTCGACGTTGCCCACGGTCACCTCGACCGGGGCGCCGGCGCGCTCGGCGCGCGCGATCTGGCACGCGACGTTGGGGAGCACGAAGCGGGCGTCCTGCCCCGGCCCCACGTGGTTGAAGGCGCGCACGCGCACCGCCGCGACCCCGTACGCGGCCCGGTACTGGGCGGCGGCGAGGTCGGCCGCCCCCTTCGACGCCCCGTAGGGCGACACCGGGTTCAACGGCGTCCGCTCCGTGACCGGCAGCTCCGCGACCGGCACGCGGCCGTGGATCTCCCCGCTGGTGACCACCAGGATCCGACCCGTGACGCCGGTGTCGCGGGCCGCCTGCAGCAGCGTGAGCGTCCCGCCCAGGTTGATGTCCCAGGTCCCGACGGGATCGGCGAACGAGCGGCCCACCGACGAGGCGCCCGCAAGGTGCGCCACGCCGTCGGGGGCGACGTCGCGCAGGACCGCCGCCACCGCGACCGGGTCATCCATCGCCGCGGCGTGCGCGGCGACGCCGGGCACCACCGCGTCCTCGCGCCCGGGACGGACGAGCGCATGGACCTCGTGCCCCTGGGAGATGCAATGGGAGGACAGGTGCCGGCCGGCGAACCCGGTGGCGCCCGTGATGAGCACGCGCACGGCGGCAGAGGCTACCAGCCGCCCCGTGGACCCCCGGAACCGTGATGGCGAGGGGACGCAGGCCATGAGCAAACTGTTGCGGAGTCGCTCGCGGCCCTTGCCGCGCGCCCCCGGAGGTGCATACCCTCAGGAAATGGCAGTGCCCAACCGCCTCGCCGCGCTCTGCGCGGCCATCGTCGCCGTGCTCACCCTCGGCGCCGCCGTCGCGGCCGCGGCGCCGTCCGCCCCCGCGGTCTCGGTCACGGAGCAGATCTTCGCCGACTACACGGTGGATCACTCGATCGACGGCACCTACTCCGCCGCCGACCTGAACCGTGCCATCGCGCTCGCCCGGGCCCAGGGCGGGGCGTCGTTCGGCGACTTCGAGGCCGCCGTCTCCGACAAGTACGACCGCGACATCCTGGGCCTCGACGTGAGCGGCCCGGCCAGCGCCGACGACGGCTCACTGCTGCCCGTGCCCTCCGCCCCCGGCGAGCGCGACCAGCCGCCGTGGCCGTTCCTCGCGCTCACCGCCCTCGCCGCCGCGCTCGTCCTGAGCGGCGCGGGCAGCTCGATCTACCGGCGCGCGCGCCGCTGATTCCCCCCGGCGGGGCCGCCTGAGCCCGCCCTCGTCCCCCCGGCCAGGCGGTAGGCTTCCCCCGCCCGCACCCGCCGTCCCGGACCCCGGAGCCCGTCCATGTCCGCGAACTACGCCCTGACCTACCGCGTCGTCATCCCCGCCCAGGTGGGGATGCTGGGCAAGGTGCTCGCCGCCATCGGCGACGCCGGCGGGCAGGTGGGCGGCGTGGACATCGTGCGGTCGGCGAAGGGCGCGGTCACGCGCGACATCGCCGCCTATGCCGACGACGAGGACCACGGCGCCCGCATCGCCGCCGCCGTGGAGGCGATCGACGGCGTCACGGTCGAGGCGACGGTGGACCGGGTCTTCATGTCCCACGCCGGCGGCAAGATCGGGATGCAGAACCGCGTCCCGGTCACGACCCGGGACGACCTGTCGATGGCGTACACCCCCGGCGTCGCCCGCGTGTGCATGGCGATCCACCACGACTTCGAGCAGGCGTGGGACTACACGATCAAGGGCAACAGCGTGATGGTCGTGAGCGACGGCTCGTCCGTCGTGGGCCAGGGCGATCTGGGCCCCGAGGCGTCGCTCCCCGCCCTCGAGGCGAAGTGCGCGTTCCTGCGCAAGCTCGCGGGGATCGACGCGTTCCCCCTGCCCGTGGACCTGCGCGACCCGGCCGAGATCGCCGAGGCGGTGGCCCTCTGCTCGTCCGTCTTCGCCGGCATCCACCTGAGCGACATCGCGGCGCCCCGGTGCTTCGAGGTGCAGCGCCTGCTGGACGAGCGCCTCGACATCCCCGTCTTCCACGACGACCAGCAGGGCACGGCCGCCGCCGTGCTCGCGGCGGTGGCGAACGGCCTGAAGGTGTCGGGCAAGGCGCTGGGCGACGCGACGGTGGTGGTCGCCGGCCTCGGCCCGGGCGGCCAGGCGGCGGTGCGGCTGCTGGTGGCGGCGGGCGCGGGCGCCGTCGTCGCGTGCGACACGAAGGGCGTGATCACCGGGGACCGCGCCGGCCTGGACGCGGAGCTCGCCTGGATCGCCGAGCACACGAACCCGGGCGGCGTGACCGGCTCGGTGGGCGAGGCGCTCACGGGGACCGACGCGTTCGTGGGGATGTCGGCGTCCGGGCTCCTGTCCGCCGACGACGTGCGCCGCATGGCGGACGACCCGGTGGTGCTGGCCCTGGCCATGCCCGAGCCGGAGATCCTGCCGGAGCAGGCCGCCGGCGTCGCGAAGGTCTACGCCACCGGTCGCCCGGACGTGCCGAACCAGATCAACTCGGGCATCGCGTCGCCGGGCATCTGGCGGGGCGCCCTGGAGTGCCGCGCCACGGAGATCAACCAGGCGATGACGCTCGCCGCCGCGACCGCGATCGCGCAGACGGTCGATCAGGAGGGCGGCCTGTCGCCCGTGAACGTGGTCCCGTCGATCTTCAGCCAGCGGCTCGTGCCGAACGTGGCCGCCGCGGTGCGCGCGGCCGCCGAGGCCACCGGCGTCGCCCGGATCACGGGGATCGCGGCGGCCACCAGCCCCGCGGGGTAGCGGTCCCGCCGTCCTGCCGGGTGCGCTCGGCCCGGGCCGCCATCGGCGCGGCGCTGGCCGACGCCGCCTGCATCGTCGCGTTCGCGGCGCTCGGGCGGGCCAGCCACGACGAGGGCGGCGCCGTCGCCGGCACGCTCGAGGTGGCGGCGCCGTTCATGATCGGCGGCGCAGTGGGGTGGGCGGCGGCCCGCGGGTGGCGCGCGCCCACGTCCGGCACGACCGGCGCCGCCGCCTGGGCCGGCGCCCTGGCGGTGGGGATGCTGCTGCGCAACGTCGCCTGGGACCGCGGGACCGCCCCGTCGTTCGTGGTGGTCGCCGCGATCGCGCTGGGGGTGCTGCTGCTCGGGTGGCGGCTGGCCCTGCGGCTCAGGGCGCGACGGGCGTGAGGGACGCCGCGACGGCCAGCAGGTCGTCGAGGTCGCGGCGGCGCCCCGTGATGTCCGCCACGGTTCCCGCGAGCACCGTCCGGACGACGGCGGCGTCCGGCGCGTGGCGCGTGACCACCGGGCGGCGGTGCCGTGCCCCCCTCGCCGCAGCGCGCTCGGTCACGGTGATCCCAGGCCCCGAGGTACGCAGGTAGCGCAGCTCGGCCCGAGCCGGCACGCCCGGCGCCGGGCCGGCCCACCGCACCATCGGGGCGCCGCGGGGTGGCGGATCGGGCGCGAGGAGGGCGAACGGCACGGCGGCCGCGGCCGCGCGCAGGGTCGTCGGGCGGCCGAGCGGCGCGTCCGTGTCCGGGTCGGGGTCGAACGAGACCACGACCGCGGGCGGGTCACCCACGGGGGTGGCGACGGCGATGTCGGGCCGCCCGCGCATGTGTGCCGCCGCGGGACCCCGGAGGGTCACGACGTCCGGGCGCTCCGCCGCCGTGAGCGTGAACGTGCCGTCACGAACGGGCACGGTGCGCGTCCCGATCGTGGCCGACGTAATGCCGCCCGGGACGGTTCCCGTGATCCGCAGGCGCCCGTCATCTCCGGGTTCCGCCGAGAATCGCGCCACGTCGGCACGGGTCGGCGGGGCCGTCGAGGACGCCGGGTGCGGAGCGGAGCCGTCGGAGGACGAGGCCGCCACGATGAGGACGGCGATGCCGCCCCCCAGGACGAGGACCGCCGCGGCGACGAGGGCGCCGATGAGGCGACGGCGGCGGATCGGCACGGGAAACGTATCCGCCGCCGGTCGGCTTCTCGCGAGCCTAGCGGTCCTTCTTCATCCCGATGGACGCCGCCCTGATGATCACGGCGGCGATCGCGCCGCCCAGGGCGAGCACCGCCGCGCCCGTCGCGATCGCGCCGCGCCGCCGCGAGCGGCGCGCGTCCTCCGGCGAGGGCGGCGGGGTCGCGGCGTCATCGCTCATGGCGCGACGCTCTCACCGCAGCAGGGTGCGACGCAACCGCGCCGCCGGGAAGGGGAACACCGCCACCAGCATCGCGAGCAGCACGCCCAGGTGGGCGAGCGTCATCCAGCCCACGCCCCCCAGGGTCATGTCGCGGGTCGCGGCGACCAGGTGGGACAGCGGCAGGAACCAGCCGACGACCTGGGCCCACTCCGGCAGGCCGTCGAACGGGAAGAACACCCCGCCGAACAGGAACATCGGGGTGATGACGCCGGTGAACAGGATGTTGAAGTGCTCGATGTTCGTGGTGAGGCTCGTGTACGCCATCCCCAGCACCGCGAACGTCAGGGCGCCCAGCGCGAAGACCGGCGGCAGCAGCACCGCCCACGGCGTCTCCACCAGGCCGAAGCACGCCATCACCACCAGGAACACCACCCCGTAGAGCACGGCGCGGGTCGCGGCCCACAGGTACTCGCCCACGACCACGTCCGCCAGGGACAGGGGCGTCGTGATCACCGCCTCGAAGACGCGCCGCACGTGGATGCGGATGAACGAGTTGTAGGTGGTCTCGATGACCGCCCCGAACATGACGGTCGACGCCGCCACGCCGGGGGCGATGAACGCCACGTAGTCGACGCCGTCGACCGTCGAGAGGTAGGTGCCGAGGCCGAGGCCCATGATCGCCAGGTAGGCGATCGCCTCCAGGAACCGCGGCGTGAGCGTGACGAGGAAGGTCTTGCGCCCGATGGTCGCGTTGCGCGACCACATCCGGGCGGCGCCGGCGGGGGAGAACGCGAACGCGGAGGCGATCGCGCCGCGCGCCGCCGCCGCGGTCACAGCCGCTCGAGGGCGGCCTCGAAGTCGGATGCCATGCCGGTGTGGCCGTGCTTCAGGCTCTGGTCGATCCCCGCCAGATACGCGTCGGCCGCCTCGTCCACCCTGCCCAGGGCGGTCAGCGACTCGGCCAGCCGGCCCCACGCGTTGCCCTCGTCCTCCTGCAGGTCGAGGTACGCCCGCAGCTGCTCGACGGCCTCCTCCCACTGCTCCGCCCGGATCAGCTCGTTGGCGTACGCGAACCGGGCCCGCGCAACCGAGGGGTCCTCGTCCACCAACCGCGCGAAATAGGCCAGCCGGTCCATCAGGAGGGCACCGTACCGCCCGGACCGCGCCGCCGCCGTGCGGTGCTCATCGTCACATTGATGCGAGCCCACACAAGGGATTGCTAGCGTGCATCGTCGAAGGATCTCCGCCGTCGCAGCACCACGTCCGAGAGGCCTGTGCAGCTCTCCGACTACCTTCCAGTCCTGATCTACTTCGCCGGGGGCGTCGCCGTGGCCGGCGCGATCTTCGCGCTGAGCAAGGTCGTGCCGAGCCGGCCGAACCCCGCGAAGGCGCTCCCGTACGAGAGCGGCATCCTGCCCGCGACCCCGGTGCGGCAGCGGTTCTCGATCGACTTCTACCTGACGGCGATGCTGTTCATCGTCTTCGACATCGAGCTCGCGTTTCTCTATCCGATCGCGGTGACGCTGCGCGACGACGGGGTGCTCGGGCTGGTGGTGCTCCTCGTCTTCGTGTTCACGGTGATCGAGGCGCTGACCTACGTCTGGAAGAAGGGAGCGCTGGAATGGCGCTGATCCCACCGCCCGGGAGCCCCATCGAGCGGGCGCCCCGCACGGACGCCGACATCGACCGCGACCTGCGCGAGGTGCAGGAGCAGGAGTTCGAGAAGAGCCTGCTGCTGACCACCGTCGACAAGGCCCTGGCGTGGGCGCGGTCCAGCTCGATCTGGCCCGCCACGTTCGGCCTGGCCTGCTGCGCGATCGAGATGATGCACACGGCCACGCCGCGCTACGACATCGCGCGCTTCGGCGCCGAGGTGTTCCGCGCCTCGCCGCGCCAGGCCGACCTGCTCATCGTCTCCGGCCGCGTCGCCCAGAAGATGGCGCCGGTGCTCCGCCGGATCTACGACCAGATGCTGGAGCCCAAGTGGGTCATCTCCATGGGCGCCTGCGCCTCCACCGGCGGCGTCTTCAACAACTACGCGCTGGTGCAGGGCGTCGACAAGGTCGTCCCGGTGGACGTCTACGTGCCGGGCTGCCCGCCCCGGCCGGAGGGCCTGATCGAGGGCATCCTGATCCTGCAGCGCAAGATCGGCGCCAACGGGCTGCCGACCGCCGCCGACCTGCGCCGCGAGCGCGAGGCGGCGGCCGCCAAGTGACCGAGGTCCGCGCCACCATCGACGCCGCCGTGCCCGGGGCCGTCGTCGACGTGCACCAGGGCGGCGGCGAGACGACGGTCGAGGTGAACCGCGGGCGGTTGCTCGACGTCGCGCGGTTCGCGAAGGGGCCGCCGCTGTCGTTCGTGCTGCTCGCCGACCTGACCTGCGCCGACTTCCCGGAGCACCCGGAGCGCTTCCGGCTGGCGTACCACCTGTTCTCGCTGGAGTCGGGCGCGCGGCTGCGGCTGCGGGTGTGGGCCGGCGCCGAGCCCGAGGTCGACTCGGTGACCGGCGTGTGGCGCACCGCCGACTGGCACGAGCGCGAGGTGTACGACATGTTCGGGGTGCGGTTCCGCAACCACCCCGACCTGGCGCGCATCCTGATGCCGTTGGACTGGGAGGGGCACCCGCTTCGGCGGGACTACCCGCTCGGCGGCGAGGAGGTCGAGTTCACCGATGCGGTGTAGCGCATGAGCACCGAGCAGGACGGCACCGCCATCCCCGTGGCCGACGAGGCCCGCGAGGCGCTCGAGGCGGCGCGCCGCGAGGGGCGCGACCTGACCGAGACCGAGCGCGCCATCGCCGGCGCCGAGGCCATGACCACCCAGGAGGCGCTCGCCTCGATCGAGGCGCTCCAGGAGCGCGACCCCGGCACCCGGGAGCCGATGGTCATCAACCTCGGCCCCCAGCACCCCTCCACCCACGGGGTGCTGCGCCTGGTGACCGAGCTCGACGGCGAGGTGATCCGCGACCTGCACCCGGTGATCGGCTACCTCCACACCGGCATCGAGAAGCAGTGCGAGAACAAGATGTACTGGCAGGCCATCACGCTCGTGACGCGGATGGACTACCTGGCGTCGTTCTTCAACATCCACGCCTACACGGCGGCGGTGGAGCAGCTCCTGGACCTGACCGTCCCGGAGCGCGCCCAGTACATCCGCGTGATCATGAGCGAGCTCAACCGCATCTCCAGCCACCTCGTGTGGCTCGGCACGAGCGGCCTGGAGCTCGGCGCGATCACCGTCTTCTTCTACTCGTACCGCGAGCGCGAGAAGGCGCTCGACCTGATGGAGATGATCGCCGGCGAGCGGATGAACACCCGCTACTTCCAGGTGGGCGGGTGCGCCGATGACATGCCCCCCGGCTTCGAGGAGCGGGTGCGGGCCTTCCTGAAGGAGATGCCGGGGCGCATCGACGAGTACGAGGGCCTGCTGACCGAGAACCCGATCTGGATCGACCGCACCAAGGGCGTCGGCGTGCTCCCCGCCGACCAGCTCATCGACCTGGGCGTGACCGGCCCGGCGCTCCGCGCCGCCGGCGTCGACCTGGACCTGCGGAAGACCAGCCCGTACTCGGGCTACGAGCACTTCGACTTCGAGGTGCCGCTCGGCGTGTCCGGCGACGCCTACGACCGCTACACGACGCGCGTGCGGGAGATCCGCCAGTCGCTGCGGATCATCGAGCAGGCCCTGGACGGGATGCCGGAGGGCGGCCACATCGCCGACGACCGCAAGGTGGTGCTGCCGCCGCGCGGCGAGCTGATGACGTCGATGGAGGCGCTCATCCACCACTTCAAGCTGGTCACCGAGGGCTTCCGCGTGCCGGAGGGCGAGGCCTACTGCGCGGTGGAGAGCCCGCGCGGCGAGCTGGGCTGCTACGTGGTGGCCGACGGCTCGCCCAAGCCGCGCCGCGTCCACGTGCGCGACCCCAGCTTCGTGAACCTGCAGGCGCTGCGGCCCATGGCGAAGGGGGCCTACCTCGCCGACCTGATCACGATCATCGGCTCCCTGGACAACGTCATGGGGGGCGTCGACCGATGAACGCCGAGGAGATCGCGGCGTACATCGCGCCGCTGCGGCCCGAGTACGCCGAGGCGCGCTCGCTGATCCTGCCGGCGCTGAAGTTCGCCCAGACGGAGAAGGGCCACCTGACGTCCGAGGACATCGCCGCCGTCGGCGAGGCCACCGGGTTCTCGGCCGCCTACGTCGAGAGCGTCGCGACGTTCTACGACCGCCTCTACCTGAAGCCGGTCGGCAAGCGGGTGGTGTCGGTGTGCATCACCCTCTCGTGCATGCTGCGCGGCTCCGACGAGCTGCTGGAGCACATGTGCCACCGCGAGGGCCTGCCGCACGACGGCGGCACCACCGAGGACGGCGAGATCACCATCCAGGAGGTCCAGTGCCTCGGGTACTGCGACCGCGCGCCGTGCGTGCAGGTCGACGCCGAGGAGACGCAGGGGCCGGTGTCGCTGGAGGACGCCGACCGCCTGCTCGACGACCTCCGGGTCACCCCCCGCCCCGAGCGGCTCTGGAGGTAGAGGTGCCCCAGCTGAACGTCATCTACCGCCAGCGCGAGGCGGCAGGGCCGCTCACGGACCTGTCCGACTACCGCCGCGCGGGCGGCTACGACGCGCTCCGCAAGGCGCTGACCGAGATGGACCGCGACGAGGTCGTGTACGCCTGCGTGCGCTCCGGCCTGCGCGGCCGCGGCGGCGCCGGCTTCCCGATGGGCCGCAAGGCCAGCGTCATCCCCAAGGACTCGGCGCTGCCCGCGTACGTCGTGTGCAACGCCGACGAGAGCGAGCCCGGCACCTTCAAGGACCGCGAGCTGATGGAGCTCAACCCCTTCCAGCTGCTGGAGGGGATCACGATCGCGGGCTACGCGATCGGCGCGGTGCGCGGCTACATCTACATCCGCGGCGAATACGAGCACCAGGCGCGCGTGCTCGACAGCGCGATCGCCCAGGCCCGGGCCGCCGGCTACCTCGGTACGGCCGTCGACGGATCCGGCTTCGCGTTCGACATCACCCTCTACCGCGGCGCCGGCGCCTACATCTGCGGCGAGGAGACCGCCCTGCTGGAGAGCCTGGAGGGCAAGCGCGGCCAGCCGCGGCTGAAGCCGCCGTTCCCGGCGGTCGCCGGCCTCTACGCCTCGCCCACGCTCATCAACAACGTGGAGACGCTCTCCGCGCTGCCCCCCATCCTGGACCGGGGGCCCGACTGGTACGCCGAGATGGGCACCGAGAAGAGCACCGGCACCAAGGTGTTCTCGATCTCCGGGCACGTGATGAAGCCGGGCAACTACGAGATCGTCATGCACGACACCACGCTGCGCGAGCTGGTCTACGACATCGCCGGCGGCTTCCGTCCCGGGCGCGACTTCGCCGCCGCGTGGGTCGGCGGGTCGAGCGTGAACGTGCTCGGCCCCGAGGCCCTCGACACGCCGCTCGACTACGAGGCGCTCGCCGCGGCCGGCAGCTCCCTGGGCTCGGCGGGGTGCATCGTGATGGACGACTCGGGCTCGATCGTGCGCGCCACCCTGCGCCTCGCCCACTTCTACCGCCACGAGTCGTGCGGCAAGTGCTCGCCCTGCCGCGAGGGGACCCTCTGGCTCGAGCGAATCCTGCAGCGGATCGTCGACGGCGAGGGCCGGATGGAGGACCTGGAGCTGATCGAGTCGCTCGCCGGGCGCATCGGCGGCCGGGTGCTCTGCGCGCTGGCCGACACCGGGATCCTCCCGATCGTGAGCGCCGTGCGCCGCTTCCGCGACGACTTCGTCCGCGCGATCGAGCAGGGCGGCGAGCCGCGCCCCGAGCCCATGATGGAGGTGCCGGCCGTTGGCTGACTACGCCCCCGTCGACCTCACGGCCGAAGGCCAGGTCGAGTTCGAGCTCAACGGCCGCCGGGTGACCGCGCCCGCCGGGACGATGCTGGTCGACGCGGCGTTCGCGCACGGCGTCGAGGTCCCGATCTTCTGCTACGAGCCGCGCCTCGGCGCCCCGATCGGCGCCTGCCGCATGTGCCTGGTCGAGGTGGAGGGCATGCGCGGCCTGCAGACCGCGTGCAGCACCCCCGTCCAGCCGGACATGGTGGTGCGCACCAACTCGGAGGTGGCGAAGGACGGCCAGGACGGCGTGCTCGAGTTCCTGCTCGAGAACCACCCGCTCGACTGTCCCGTCTGCGACAAGGGCGGCGAGTGCCCCCTGCAGGACCGCACGTTCCGCTTCGGCCCCGGGACCACCCGGTTCGTCGAGACCAAGCGCCACTTCCCGAAGCCGCTCGACCTGTCGAGCCTGATCACGCTCGACCGCGAGCGCTGCATCCACTGCTACCGGTGCGTGCGGTTCAGCCAGGACGTCGCCGAGGACGGCGACCTCGTGATGGAGAACCGCGGCGCCGGCCAGGAGATCGGCACCAACACCGGGGACCAGTACGAGGGCCGCTTCACCGGCAACATCATCGACCTGTGCCCCGTCGGCGCGCTCACCTCCATCCCGTACCGCTTCGTCGCCCGGCCATGGGACATCACCAACACCCCGTCGGTCTGCGGCCACGACGCCACCGGCACCAACGTGGAGCTCACCGGCCGGGAGGGCCGCATCGGCCGCGTCACCAGCCGGCCCGAGCCCAACTACGACGTGGAGGAGGGCTGGCTCTCCGACCTGTCGCGGTTCGCCCACACCGGCAACGACGGGCCCGGCCGCCTACGCCAGGCGGTCATCCGCGACGCCGGCCGCGCCCGCGACGTGAGCCTCGAGGAGGCGGTCGACGCCGCCGCGCTGGTGCTGCGCCACGGCGGCCGCACCGGGATCCTGCTGGGCCCCACCGCCACGGTGGAGGAGGGCTTCCTGGCCCAGGAGCTCGCCGCCACGGCGCTCCCGGGCGCGATCGTCGCCCGCCTCGGCATCCCGGGGGACGGCCTCGAGGCGCTCCGCTCGCTCCCCACCGCCGACCTCTCCGCCATCGACGGCGCCGACCTGGTCGTGATCGTTGGTGGGGACCCCCCCAACCAGCAGCCGATCGTGGAGCTGCGGGTGCGCAAGGCGCGCCGCAACGGCGCCCGGATCGTGACCCTGGGCGCCCGCCCGCACGCGCTGGAGCCGCTCGGCACCGCCACCCGGGCGCTGCCCGGCGAGCTGGCGGGGGCGCTGCGCGGCCTGGACCTGGCCGGCGCCGAGCGCGCGGTGGTGCTGTGGGACGAGGCCGACCTGGCGGCCGAGCCGGACGCCGCCGCCGCCCTCGCCGAGGGGATCGCCGCGCTCGGCGCCCGCCAGATCGAGCTGGGCGCCGACGTCAACGGCGCCGGCCTGCGCGCCCTCGGGATCCCCGCGACCGGGCTGCTCGA
Organism: Miltoncostaeaceae bacterium; assembly: GCA_035698305.1. Classification (GTDB taxonomy): domain Bacteria; phylum Actinomycetota; class Thermoleophilia; order Miltoncostaeales; family Miltoncostaeaceae; genus Miltoncostaea. Next base: position 12,885 of record DASSBX010000455.1, read on the forward strand.
GGCGGCCCACGGCGGCGGCCTGGACGTGCTGGTCACGATCAAGGCCGACCCGCTCGCCGCACCCGGCGCCTCCGACTGGAGCTGGGCGCTCGGGCGGCTGCCGGCCCGCATCGCCATCGAGAGCCACGCGACCGCGCTGACCGACTCGGCCACCGTCGCGCTGCCGGCCGCCACCCACTACGAGACCGAGGGCGTGTACGTCGCCATGAACGGCCGCGCCCAGCGGCTGCGCCCCGGCGCGCCGCCGCCCGAGGGGGCCGCACCCGGGTGGGAGATCCTGGTGGCGCTGCTGCACCGGCTCGGCGCCCCGCCGGCCGAGCGCACCGCCGCCGCCGTGTTCGCCCGGGCCGCCGGCAGCCGCCCGGCGCTGGCCGGGCTCGACTACGACGCCATCGGCGTGCTCGGCGCCCACATCGGCGCGCCCGCACCCGTCTGGCCGAACGGCCACAACGGCCCCCGCGCCGCCGCCGGGGCCGGCCTGCCGCTGGTGACCACCACCCGCATCTTCGGCAACGCCGACGCCCACCGGGCCGAGGGCCTCGCCGGGGTGCGGACGGGCGCCGACCTGACGCTCAACCCGGAGGAGGCCGCCCGCATCGGCCTGTCGGACGGCGGGCGCGCCCGCGTGCGCTCGCCCCACGGCGAGACCGACCTGCCGGTGCGGGTCGACGCCGCCCACCCCGCGGGCGCCGCCTACGTCGCGACGGGCGTGCCCGGCGCCGGCGTCGAGCGGCTGCTGCCCGCCGACCGCGGCCCGGTGCGGGTCGAGATCGGCCTCGCCTGATGGACGAACGCTTCCTCGTCGCGCTGATCAAGGCGGTCGTGGTCATCTTCGTGGTGATCACGACGTTCGCGTACACGCTGCTGTGGGAGCGCAAGCTGATCGGCCGCTTCCAGGCGCGCTACGGCCCGAACCGCACCGGGCCCGTCGGGTACCTCCAGCCGCTCGCCGACGTGGTGAAGCTGATCTTCAAGGAGGACTTCGTCCCGAAGGGGGCCAACCGGATCCTCTTCCAGATCGCGCCGATGATCTCGGTGTTCGCCGCCGTCGCCGCGATCGCGGTGATCCCGTGGAGCGACCCGTTCGAGGTCGCCGGGTACACCGTCACCGGCTGGGGCGCCGACCTGAACATCGGGGTGCTGTTCCTGTTCGCCCTGTCGGGGCTCGGCTTCTACGGCCTGATCCTGGGCGGCTGGGCCAGCGGCAACAAGTACAGCCTGCTCGGCGCCGCGCGCACCGCCGCCCAGCTGGTGTCGTACGAGGTCGCGATGGGCCTGTCCGTGATCGGCGTGATCATGATGGCCCAGAGCCTCTCGCTGGTGGACATCGTCCACGCCCAGCAGAACACCGTCTGGTACATCGTGCTCCAGCCGATCGGGTTCCTGGTGTTCGCGATCGCCGCGGTCGCCGAGACCAACCGCGCCCCGTTCGACCTGCCGGAGGCCGAGTCGGAGCTCGTCGCCGGCTACCACACCGAGTATGGCGGCCTGAAGTTCGCGATGTTCTTCCTGGCCGAGTACGTCAACATGATCATCGTCTCGGCGCTGGGGGCGACGCTGTTCCTCGGCGGCTTCTCCGGCCCGTTCCTGTGGGGCTGGGTGTGGCTGGCGATCAAGGTCGCCGCCCTGCTGTTCGTGTTCATCTGGCTCCGCGCCACCCTTCCCCGCCTGCGGTACGACCGCCTGATGCAGTTCGGCTGGAAGATCCTGCTGCCGGTGGCGACCGTCAACCTCGTGGTGACGGCGATCGTCGTCGCCCTCGGCTTCGCCAACTAGGACGTACCCATGGGACTCGACGACTCGCTCAAGGGCTTCGCCGTCACCTTCCGGCAGATGCTGAAGAAGCCGGAGACGATCGGCTATCCGGAGCGCAAGACGCCCGTCTTCCCCCGCTTCCGCGGCCGCCACCGCCTGTGGCGCCACGACAACGGGCTGGAGAAGTGCGTCGGCTGCTCGCTGTGCGTCGCCGCGTGCCCGGCCGACTGCATCCGCGTGGTGGCCGAGGAGAACACGCCCGAGCACCGCGTGTCGTCCGGCGAGCGCTACGCCCGCATCTACGAGATCAACATGGCCCGCTGCATCTTCTGCGGGTACTGCGAGATCGCGTGTCCGTTCGACGCGATCACGCTCGAGAACGAGTACGAGATGTCCGAGCGCACCCGCACGGACCTGCTCTACACCAAGGAGATGCTCCTGGAGCCGCACCCGAAGCCGGTGCCGGTCCGGAGCGAGGTGCCATGACGGGTAGGGTGCCCCCTCGTGGGTGAGCGGATCGTCTTCACCGTCGCGGCGGCGACGGCCATCGCCTGCGCGATCCTCGTGATCACGCAGAAGAGCCCGTTCCGGGCGACCGTGGCGCTCATCGGGACGCTGCTGTCCATCGCCGTCCTCTTCGTGCTGCTCATGGCCCCGTTCGTCGCGGTCATCCAGGTGATCGTCTACGCCGGCGCGATCGTGGTGCTGTTCCTGTTCGTCATCGCGTACCTGGGCGAGCGGCCCATCGCCGAGATCGGCGACCGGCTCGGCAAGTACGCCGTGTTCGCGTGGATCGCCGTGCTGGTGCTGGCGGGCCAGGCGGTGGTGGTGCTCGCGACCACCCAGCTGCCCGGCGTGCGGAACGACCCGCAGTCGGTCGGCGACATCGGCAGCCCCGAGGCGATCGGGCGCTCGTTCATCGACAAGTACCTCGTCCCGTTCGAGGCCACCT
>DASSBX010000456.1:0-3468 GCA_035698305.1 Miltoncostaeaceae bacterium
ACACCTCGCGGCCGGTGCCGCGCAGGACCGCCGGCGCGGCGCCGCTCACCCCGGGGCGCGCGAGCGCATCGGCCAGCGGGGCGAGCCAGCCGGGCAGCAGCACCACGTCGCTCGTCATGAGCAGGGCGGCCTGCCCCTGGGCGGCCTCGACGGCGGCGGCGAACGACGCCTGCGGCCCGAGGGGCGCCGGGTTGCGGATCACGCGCACGTCGCCGCGCAGCCCGTCGATGACGGCCGCCGTCGCGGGGCCGGACGCGTCGTCGATCACGATCGCCTCGACCTCGTCGAGGTCGGCGAGGGTCTCGACCGCGGAGCCGAGCGCGCGCATGAGCCCCTCGGGGTCGTCGCGGCAGTGGACGACCACCGACAGGCCCCGGCGGGGGTCGCAGGGGAAGGCGTCGCCGTTGCGCAGCAGCGCCCCGGCCGGCGTGAGCGCCAGCCCCGACGCGTCGTGGAGGGCCAGCAGGAACGCGTCCTCGCGGACGGTGCCGGCGTCCGCGATGGGAGGAGCGGCGCCGGCGAGCGGCCCCTCCCCCGCGTTCGCCCGGGCGCGGTCGTAGGCCGCCTCCAGCGCGGCGCGCCACCGGCCGCGGTCGTGCATCGCCGCGGCGGAGGCCGCGGTGCGGGCGCCGAGGCGCCCCCGGGCGGCGGGGTCGCCGGCCAGGTCGCGCAGCGCGGCGACGTAGGCGTCGCGGGTCCGCGCCACCACGTGCACGTCCGCCAGGGCCGGCTCGTCGATGTCGTAGGTCGCCGCCTGCGGGCGCGGGGGCGCGTACGACACCACCGGGATCCCGAGGGCGGCGGCCTCCAGAGCGGCGGTGAGCGACGCGCACGGGTAGCCGTCCAGGAAGGCGTCGGCGGCGGCGAGGACGCCCGAGGGGTCGTCCAGGCGCCCCAGCGCCCGCAGGCGGCCGCCGGTGCGGGCGCGCGCCTGCGCCCAGAGGCCGTCGTCATCGGGGCCGACCACCAGCACCGTGGCATCCGGGACCGCGTCGAGCACCGGCTCCACGAGGTCGATGAAGCCGATGTCGTCGATCGCGGCCAGCTTGTACGCCGAGGCCATCGCCACGAGGGCGACGGCGTCGTCCCCGAGCCCCAGGGCCCGGCGGGCGGCGTCGCGCGGCGGGGGGGCCGCGGCCGGCTCGGCGGGCACGGGGAGGGCCGCGGAGCGCTCCGGGTGGACGCCTCGGCGGGCGACGCACAGCCGCTCGGCCGCGGGGCGGCTGCTCAGCACGACGTCGGGCACCCGCGGCGCGAGCCAGAAGCAGTGGTCGGCGTGGTTCACGAACAGCACCGGCGGGCGGCCGTCGCGGTCGGCGAGGGCGATGGAGGCGGCCACCTCCATCGGGTGGATGTGGAGCACCACCAGGTCGTGGTCGTCCACCAGCCGGCCGAGGGCGCGGGCGCGTTCCAGCAGGTCGTGGCCCAGGATGGGGACGTGCCGCCCCCCGCGCGCGGCGAGGGCGCGGGCGAGCGGGGGCGGGACCTCGGCGCGGTGGCGCGTGAGCGCCAGCGTCGGCAGCCGCTCCTCGTCGCGCTCGATCCAGCGCCACGCCATCCGCGAATGGCCGCCGACGGCGGCGCACTCGGTGATGACGTGAAGCACCCGCTCGGGGCCGTCGCCCCGCGGCGTCCTCCGCCCGCGCGGCACCTGCCGCAGGCCGATCGCCTCCAGCGCGTCGTCGATCGCGGGGCTGGCGAGCACGCCGCAGGGACTGTTCCAGGCGAAGTCCGACGCCACCTGCGCCCACGCCGCGGCCAGGGCGTCGTCGCCCGCGGCGGCGAGCTCCGTGACGCGGCGCTCCATGTCGGCGAGCACCGCCCCGTTGGCGGCGACCCGCGGCCCGTGCGTCATGCGGGCAGGACCGCCCGGATGCCGATGTTGGCGCACATCGCCGGGGGCAGCTCGGGGCTGATCCCGGTGAGCGCGTCCAGCAGCTCCGCCGGCCAGTCGAGCATCATCGAGTTGGGGACCGTCTTCAGCGTGAAGCCGAAACGCTCGTCCACCCGGAACCCGGCGCCCTCCAGGTCGGCCTGGAGCGTGTCGAGGCCGTAGACGCGGAGGTGCCCGACCAGGTGGTCGCGCGGAGACAGGTCGTCCAGGCGCTCCTGGATGCCCATGCGCACCGCCAGTCGCCGGTGCAGCGACTCGCGGTTCGGCACCACCACCACCACCGCGCCGCCGGGGCGCAGCCACGCGCGGACGTGGGCCATCAGGTCGCGGGGCCGGTCGACGTGCTCCATCACGTGCAGCGCCAGGACGGCGTCGTACACCGGCCCGGGGGCGAACGACTCGAACATGGCCTCGTGCACCACCAGGCCGGGGTGGCGCCCGCGGGCCTGCGCGGCGAGCAGGGGCGAGCCCTCCACCACCTCGGCGGCGATGCCGCGGCCCAGCAGCTCGCGGGCCATCTCGCCCGTGCCGTACCCCATGTCGATCACGCGGCGGGCGTCGCGCACCTGCGCCGCGACCGTCGGGGCGCTGAGCCGCTGGGCCCGCTCCTCGATGTCGATGTCGTCGACGGCGTCGCTCAGGTAGTAGTCGCGCGCGTAGCGGTCGAGCGCCTCGGGGGTGAGGGTCATCGGGTGGCCTCCTCGGCCCGCAGGCCCTGGATCACCTGCTCGTTGAACGCGTCGGCACCGAACGCCGCGGCGCCGCCCACCACCTCGGCATCCAGGGCGGCGTCATTGAGCCGCGCGCGCGCCGCCTCGAACGCGGCCCGCGCGGCGGCGCCGGGGTCAGGCATCGCCGGGCCGGTCAGGTGGTGGACCACCTCCACCGGGGCGCCCTCGCGGACCAGGCCGGCCGCGACGACCGCCCGCCGCACCGCGTCGGCCACCCGGTCGGCCGGCAGGTCGTGGCGCATCTCCAGCGTCAGCGCGCGGCGGCCGGGGGCGGGCGGCTCGCCGGGGCTGATGCGGAACGCGTCGATGTCCGGGTCGGGCACGTGCACCAGGGCGGGCAACGCCAGCACGTCGCGCTCGTCCACCTCGGCCCACGCGATCGACATGGGCAGGCGGGGAGCGTCGTACCCGGCGCCCACCGCGGCGAACAGCTCGGCGGGGCCCGTGCCGATCACGGGTCGCCGCGCGGTCACGCTGAACGCGTCCTCGAAGTTCAATCGGACGCGCGCTCCGGCGCCGGTGGCCTCCGCCCGCACCAGACGCCCCGTCTCGATCACCCGGGCCCGGGGTGCGGCGTGGATCCGGGCCAGCAGGGCGTCGACCAGGGCGCCGACGCCGCCGGGCTCCACGGTGTGGAACGGCCGGTGCGGGCGGTAGCCGGTGGGATGCCCTGCGGCGGCGGCCTCGAGGGTGCGCGGGTGGAACAGCGGCATCCACACCTTGCGCCGCAGGGCGGCGGGCACGGCGGCGGCGCCGCCCGGGTGGATCTTGCGGCACATCGCGGCGATGAAGCGCTCGTGGAAGGCGACGCCGTGGTTGCGGCGGGAGGCGTCCTCCAGCGAC
>DASSBX010000457.1:0-10692 GCA_035698305.1 Miltoncostaeaceae bacterium
CTCACCGCCGGTGACGTCGCGCGGGCCGTGCTGTTCGCGATGGACCAGCCGCCCCACGTGGACGTCAACGAGATCCTGATCCGCCCCACCGTCCAGGAGTTCTAGCGGCGGGGCCGCTCGGCCACCCCGAGGCGGCGCAGCTGCAGGCCGCCGGGGCCGGGGGTGGCGGTGAGCACCAGGCGCACGGCGCGGGCGCGGGGACGCAGCGGCACGCGGATGGTGCGCCAGCGATCCCGGGCGCGGGCCAGCCGGCTCGGGCCCCCGGCGCGGGCACGCAGGACGCCGTCGCCACGGACGTCCACCAGCAGCGCCCGCGCCCCGGCGGGCGGGCGGTAGCGGGGCGAGGTGAGCCGCAGACGCGCGTCGGCCACCCGCACCGTGCGCCTGCCGCGGGCGCCCGCCACGTGCAGCAGGCCGCGGCTCGCGGTCCAGCGCGGCATGGGGGCCACCAGGGGACCCACGCGGTGGACCTCGAGGGACGTGCCGTGCGCGGGGACCGGGTCGACCAGCAGCCGCACGGCCCGACCCCCGAGCGACGGCGGCAGCGGCACGGGCATCGACGCACGCCGGGCGCCGGGCTCCAGGGCGCCGAGGGCCACGTCCGGGCCGCCGTCCTCCGGGCGGGCGCTCACCAGCACCAGCCCGCCCCCGGGAGCCCGCAGCGCCAGCCGCAGCACCTGCGCGCCCGCCGGCACCGTGACGGGGGGCGACACCAGCGTCACGTTCCCCCGCACGCGCACGCCGCGGCCGGCGGCCAGGGGCGTCGGCGTCTCGCGTCCCTGGACGGTCCAGCCGGCGAGCCCGGCCGACAGGTCGCCGTTCGGTGGGCCGGGCGACAGGGTGAGCGGCTCGTGCGTCAGCAGCCCACCGGGCACGGCGGCGGCGGTGACGGCGAGCGCGAGCGCGAGGGGCGGGACGGTGGACCTCCTGGGGTAGGCTCGCCGGCGATGTTAGACGCGGCCACCGGCACCGGCGGAGGCGCCCTGGTGGGCGTCGACGTGGGCGGCACGTTCACCGACGCCGCCGTCGTCCACGACGGCCGCCTGGTGACCGCGAAGGTCCCGACCACGCCGGACGACCAGAGCGACGGCGTCGTGGCCGCGGTGACGGCGGTGCTGGAGCGCGCGGGCCTGACCCCCGCCGACGTGGGCCGGTTCGCCCACGGCATGACCGTCGGCACCAACGCCCTGCTGGAGGGCAAGGGCGCCCGCACGAGCCTGGTCGCCACCGAGGGCTTCGGCGACGTCCTCGAGCTGCGCCGCCAGACCCGCGCCCACCTCTACCGCCTGGACGCCCACCATCCCCCGCCCCTGGTGCCCCACGAGCGGGTGCACGAGGTGGCCGAGCGCTGCGGCCCCGAGGGCGTCCTCCGTCCAATCGAGCCGCGCGCGCTCGTCCAATTGATCGAGGCGGTGCGCGCCGATGGCGCCGAGGCCGTCGCCGTGGGGTTCCTGTTCGCGTTCGCGCACCCGCAGCACGAGGCGGCGGTGGCGGCGGCGCTGCGCGAGGCGCTGCCCGACGTGCACGTGAGCGCGTCGAGCGAGGTGCTCCCCGAGATCCGCGAGTACGAGCGCATCTCGACCACCGCCGTCGACGCGTACCTGACGCCGCTGCTGCGCCGGTACCTGGGGCGGCTGGCGGGACGGGCGTCCGGGGCGGGGCTGCCGGCCCCGGCGATCATGCAGTCGAGCGGCGGCGTGCTGCCGATCGCCGACGCCGCCGAGCACGCCGCCTGGACGGTCATGAGCGGCCCCGCCGGCGGCGTGATCGGCGCGGCCCGCCTGGCGGCCGAGCAGGACGCGCGGCTGGCGCTCACGTTCGACATGGGCGGGACGTCGTGCGACGTCGCCCTGGTGCACGACGGCTCCCCCGCCCGCGCCGGCGGGACCGAGATCGCCGGCCATCCCCTGCACCTTCCGATGCTGGACGTGGCGACGGTGTCGGCGGGCGGCGGCAGCATCGCGTGGATGGACTCGGGCGGCGCCCTGCGGGTGGGCCCCCACTCGGCGGGGGCGCGGCCCGGGCCGGCCGCCTACGGCCACGGCGGCAGCGAGCCGACGGTGACCGACGCGAACGTGGTGCTGGGGCGGCTGCCCGCCGACCGGCCGCTGTCCGGGGGCGTGGCGCTGGACGGCGCCGCCGCCGCCGCGGTGGTGGGCGAGCTGGCGGAGCGCCTGGGCCTGGGCCTCGAGGAGTGCGCGGAGGGCATCGTGACCGTGGCGGTGCAGGAGATGGTGCGCGCGCTCAGGCGGGTCAGCGTCGAGCGCGGCGAGGACCCGCGCGAGGCGGTGCTCATCGCCTTCGGCGGCGCCGGCCCCCTGCACGCCTGCCCGGTGGCCGACGAGCTGGGGATCCGGCGGGTGCTGGCGCCGCCCGCCGCGGGCGTGCTGGCGGCGCTGGGCCTGGTGATCGCCGGCGAGCGGCGCGACGCGGTGCAGACCGTGCTGGCGCCGGTCGACGGCGGCGCCGGCCTGGCCGGCCTGCTGGCGCCGCTGCGGGAGCGGCTGCTGGGCGCGATGCCGGACGCCGCGCTCTCCGCGTCGGTCGACGCGCGCTACCACGGGCAGAGCCACTCCCTCACCGTCCCCTGGGATCCGGAGGCCCCGGAGGCCGACCTGGCCGCGACGTTCCACGACGCCCACCGGGAGCGCTTCGGCGACGCCGACCCCGAACGGCCGGTGGAGGCCGTCACCCTGCGGCTCGCGGCCGAGCGTCCCGGCGAGGACCCCGAGATCGCCCCCGGGGAGGCCGGTGCCCCCGTCGAGGGGCCCGCCGTGATCCCCATGGAGGGCGCCACCTGCTGGGTCGGCGACGGCTGGACCGCCCGCACCGACGCCCGCGGCGTGATCGTGATGGAGCGCCAATTGGCGTCGACACCGAGCGCCAATTGACACTCGACCCGGTGACCCTCCAGGTGATGGCCAACGCGCTGCGGGCGGTGGCCGAGGAGATGGAGGCGGCGCTTGTGCGCAGCGCCTTCAGCCCCAACATCAAGGAGCGGCGCGACTGCTCCACCGCGATCTTCGACGCCGACGGCCGGATGGTGGTGCAGTCGGCGTCGATCCCCGTGCACCTCGGGGCGATGCCGGAGGCGGTGGCGGCGGTGCGGGCGCACGGGGCTGCGGCGGGCGAGGTGTGGGTGGTCAACGACCCGTATCGCGGCGGGACGCACCTGCCGGACCTCACGATGATCAACCCGATCCGGCTCGCCGACGGCGAGGCGCCCGCCGCGTACGCCGTCACCCGCGCCCACCACGCCGACGTGGGCGGGATGGCGCCGGGCAGCATGCCCGCCGGCTCGCGCGAGCTGCTGCAGGAGGGCCTGGTGATCCCGCCGGTGCGGCTCGTGCGCGGCGGCGAGCCGGTGCGCGATGTGCTCGACCTGCTGCTGGCCAACACCCGCACCCCCGGCGAGCGCGAGGGTGACGTGCGCGCGCAGCTCGCCGCGCACCGGCTGGCGGAGCGGCGCCTGCGCGAGGTCGCCGGGCGCCACGGCGCCGGCCGGGTGCGGGAGGCGTTCGCCGACCTGCTCGCCTACGCCGAGCGGCGCACCCGGGCGGCCATCGCGGAGATGCCGGACGGCACCTACCGCTCCGAGGAGGCCCTGGAGGGCGACGGCGTCACCGACGACCCGCTGTGGATCCGGGTGGCGGTGACGATCTCCGGCGACGAGATGACGGTCGACTTCACCGGCACCGACCCCACCGGTCCCGGCAACTGCAACTGCCCGCCGGCGGTCACCCGGTCGGCCGTGTTCTTCGTGGTGCGCTGCGTGACCGACCCCGACATCCCCGCCTCGGCGGGGGCGTTCGCGCCGGTGACGGTGGTGGCGCCGGAGGGGACGCTGGTGAACGCGACGCCCCCCGCGGCGGTGGCGGGCGGCAACGTCGAGACCTCCAGCCGGATCGTCGACGCCGTGTTCTCGGCGTTGGGGAACGCGATCCCGGTGCCGGCGCAGGGCCAGGGCACGATGAACAACCTCACGATCGGCGGCCCCGGCTTCACCTACTACGAGACCATCGGCGGCGGGCAGGGCGCCTCGCCGGACGCGGATGGCCCGTCGGGTGTCCACGTGGCGATGAGCAACACCCTCAACACGCCGGTCGAGGCCCTGGAGACCGCCTATCCCCTGCGGGTGGAGGCCTACCGGCTGCGGCGCGGCTCCGGCGGCGCGGGCGCCCACCGCGGCGGCGACGGCGTGGAGCGCGCCGTGCGGCTGCTGGTGGACGCTGAGGCGTCGGTCATCGCCGAGCGCCGCCACCACGGGCCGGCGGGGCGGGACGGCGGCGGGGACGGCGCCCCGGGCCGCACGACCCTCAACGGGGAGCCCCTGCCGGCCAAGTGGCGCGGCACCCTGCGCGCCGGCGACGTGCTGGGCATCGAGACCCCCGGCGGCGGGGGCCACGGGGCGCCCTGACGGACCTACGGCGTGGGGGTGACGCCGCCGTTGGCGATGTCGAGGCCGACGAGCACGATCACGTCGGCGTCGCCGTACTGGTCGGGGCTGAGGCCGTCGACCGGCGGCGCGCGCTTCAGGCCGAGGTCCTTCGCCACGTTCCACGCCACCTTGCGCTTGCCGCGCGTGAACATGACCACCGATTCCTGCCGGCCGGCGTCGGGGGCGTTGTCGATGAGCTCGGGCGGGACGTTCCAGCCCTCCCTCTCCAGCCGGGGGGCGGTGATGTCGCCGGCGGCGCCGGAGACCCCGCTCGCGTTCAGGACCGCCACGGTGTAGATCGACTTGTCCGGCAGCGCGGGCACGTCGTCCGGCACGAGCGTCTGGTCGACCGGCTTCGGCGGGTTGGCCGTCGTGCGGGCCGCCGTGGTGGTGGCGGGGGTGTCCGCCTGGCCGCCGCCCCCGCCGTCGTCGCGCACGAACAGGTACCAGACCCCGCCGATGGCCAGCAGCAGGGCCAGCGCGGCGAGGGCGACGATGCCGGCGGTGCGCAGCTGGGCGCTGTACGCGGGGCGCCCGGAGGAGACGGCCTCGCGGGCTTGGAGCTCCGCGATCCGCTGCAGCGGCGCCTCGACGGAGGCCTCCCCGCGTTCCGCGAGACGCTGCTCCAGCCGCCGGATGGTGCGCCCCTGGCGGATCGCCACGTAGACGAGCGCGACCACGCCGAAGAGGGCGAGGATGGCCGCGGAGGGCACCACGAGATCGAGCCATTCCATCGGCGCGGGACGGTAGCAGGCGCCCCGGAGGGCACCGGTCCGGCGGGCCGGGCGTACGTCCCTTTCTCAGCTCCCCGGCGTCACCCGGTACGCGTCGAAGACCGACTCGACCTGCCGGAGGCTGCCGATGCACGACTTCAGCGTCTCGACGTCGCCGACGTCCACGGTGAAGCGGTCGTGGACCATCCCGTCGTCCATCGTGCAGTTCGCCGAGATGATGTTCACCCCGGCCTCGGCGAAGGCCCGGGAGAGGTCCTCGAGGAGCCGGACACGGTCCCAGGCGTCGATGGCGATCTCGACCCGAAAGCTCTGCTGGTTCGCCCCGCCCCACGACACCGGCGTGAAGCGCTCGGGGTTCTTCATCAGGGCCTTCGCGTTGGGGCAGTCCTCGCGGTGGATGGTGATGCCGCGCCCCAGGGAGATGTAGCCCAGGATCGGGTCGCCGGGCACCGGCTTGCAGCACTTGGCGAGGCGCACCAGCACGTCGGCCAGGCCGTCGATCTCGATGCCGAGGTCGCTGGAGGCGGTGGCGGACGAGGTCTTGCGCCCCCGGGAGGTGGGGCCGGACGGCGCTTCCTCGGCCACCGACTGGCCGGCCTTCAGCCGGTGGAGGATCTTGTTGACAACCACCTGCACCGACGTCTTCTGCAGGCCCAGCGAGATGTAGAACTCGTCGGCCTTCTTGAACCCCATCTCCTGGATCACCTCCAGCAGCAGCGGCGACCCGGCGACCCGCTGGCTGGGCAGGCCGGCCTTGCGGAGGCTGTCCTGCAGCAGCTCCCGGCCGCGGTGCTCGGCGTCCTCGCGGCGCTCGCGCCGGAAGAACTGGCTGATCTTGGAGCGCGCCTTGGTGGTGGTGACCAGCTGGAGCCAGTCGCGCGACGGGGCCCGCGGCGCCTTGGAGGTGAGGATCTCGACGAAGTCGCCGGACTGGAGCGTGTACGTGAGCGGCACGATCCGGCCGTTGACCTTCGCGCCCACGCAGCGGTGGCCGACGTCGGTGTGGACGTCGTACGCGAAGTCCAGCGGCGTCGCCCCGACCGGGAGGTCGCGGACCTCGCCCTTCGGCGTGAACACGTAGACCTCGTCGCTGTAGAGGTCGGCGCGGAGCGCGTCGAGGAACTCGGTGGGGTCCTGCGTCTCGCGCTGCCAGTCCATCATCCGCGACACCCACGCCGGCTGGTCGGCCTTGCCCTCCTTGTACAGCCAGTGGGCGGCGACCCCGTACTCGGCGGTGGCGTGCATCGCGTAGGTGCGGATCTGGATCTCGAGCGGCTTGCCCTCGGGCCCGATGACCGTCGTGTGGAGCGACTGGTACATGTTGAGCTTGGGCATCGCGATGTAGTCCTTGAAGCGCCCGGGCAGGGGCTTCCAGAGGCTGTGGATGATGCCGACGGCCCCGTAGCAGTCCTTCACCGAGTCCACGAGCACCCGCATGGCGGTGAGGTCGTAGATCTCGTTGAACTCCTTGTCCTTCCGGGTCATCTTGTCGTAGATCGAATAGAAATGCTTGGCGCGCCCGGTGATCTCGACGCCGGTGATGCCGACGGCGGCGAGCTGCTCGTCCAGGATCCGCCCCGCCTCCTCGATGAAGGCCTCGCGGTCCGGCCGCCGCTGGTTGACCATCTGCTGGATCTCGCTGAACCGCTTGGGGTGCAGCGTCGCGAAGGCGAGGTCCTCGAGCTCCCACTTCAGGCTGTGGATGCCGAGGCGGTGCGCGAGGGGCGCGTACACCTCGAGCGTCTCCTTCGCCTTCTGGATCTGCTTCGGCTTGGTCATGTAGGCGAGCGTGCGCATGTTGTGGAGGCGGTCGGCGAGCTTGACCACCAGCACGCGGATGTCGCTCGACATCGACACGATGAGCTTGCGGTAGTTCTCGGCCTGGTGGGCCTCCTTGCTCTCGAAGTGGATCTTGGAGAGCTTGGTGACCCCGTCCACCAGCAGCGTGACCTCCTGGCCGAACCGCGCCTCGATGTCCTCCAGCGTGGCGCCGGTGTCCTCGACGGTGTCGTGCAGCAGCGCGGCGACGACGGCGGTGCCGTCGAGCCCCAGCCCCGCGCAGATCCGCGCGCAGCCGAGGGGGTGCGTGATGAACGGCTCGCCGCTGTCGCGCCGCTGGGCGCGGTGCGCCTCGTCGGCGTACGCGTAGGCGCGGCGGATCAGGTCGCGGTCGACGTCCGGGTGGTGCCCGGCGACCTCGGCGATGAGGTCGTCGAGCTCCGGGACGGCTGACGCGAGGCCCAGATCCAGGTCGGCGAGGTCCTTCGACATGGGATGACTGTACCGCTGTTCGCAACCCTGAACCCCATCCCTCCGCGGGGGCGGGGACCGGGAAGCACCCGTCGCCGGTCCGGCGGTTCGATCAACGCGGGGGCCGCGACCCGAGTGACCCGAGGGATGCTGTCACGTGGCCGACCCGGGCAACCGGGAGCCCAGCCACGAGCCGGTGGAGGCTCGTGAGACGCGCTCCGCAGCCCCACTCAGCCTTGGATCTTCTCCCACCACGCCGGGGCGTCCGCCGCGGCCTCATCGAGGTCCCAGCCGTCGCCGTTCGCCGTCCCTCGGTCGCCTCGGATCTCACGGTGGGCCCGCGCCTCCGGCTCACTCTCAGGATCAGCCATAGCGCGATGTCGCAACCTGCGTTCGTCGCGACCGAGAGCCGGCCGCGCGTCTCAACGTCTGTGACCCCGTCACGTCCTCGCACTTCCACTCGGATCAGGTTGGAGAGGAGACGCCGCCTCACCGCCACGTGCGGGCGAGGTGGGGTCGGAGGGAAAGGCGGTCCAGGGTGCCGGCACCAGTGCCGGACCCTTCGATGAGGAGTGAGATCGCTCGGCTCAGCACCAGCGGACCGACGGGCCGGGGTGACGAGACGAGACGCCGTGCGTCGAGTCGACGACGGCGAGGAACGTCCGCATCACCTGTGACGGCGCCTGCCTATCCGCCACACGACGGCTTCACCCACCTCCGGCCGGCCTTCCGAGCACTCCGGCCTCCGGAGACGGGCCCTCCGGGGGGGCGCCCGGATCGAGGTTCGCCGGGATCCGGACGACGTCAGCCGGCGAGGGACGTTCGGCGATCTGGACGCGCCGGCAGGTCCGGGGTGCGGGGCGGGACGAGGCGGCGGGGTCCGGCGGGGCTGCCTGCTTCGATCTTCGAGGGATCGATCAAAATGAACGACAGTTCACCGGTTCACGGACCCCGGGTCCGGCGCGGCGGCCTTGCGGCGGCCCGCAGGCGGCGCGGTCTGCCCGAGGCCCGCCGCCGCGCGCGGTTACGACTGCGCGTCCCCCGAGAGCCAGCGGGCGACGCCGTGGAGGCCGCCGTCGCCGGACTCGAGCAGCTCGCGCGTCAGGGCGATCAGCTCGTCGGCCCCGCTCACCTCCTCCAGGCGGTCGAGGAACCGCGACGCCCGGCGGACAACCTCCCGCGGCAGCAGCGGCCCGTCCCACCGGGCCGGGGAGGGCTCGCAGGCGCCGCGGAAGCCGCGGAGCGCGCCCTCGAGCGCTGCGACCGCCCGCAGCACCGGCCCGAGCTCCACGATGAGGGCCAGGCCCTCGCTGCGCAGCTCCGGCGACTTCTGGATCGCCGCGAACATGCGCTTCCTCGTCTCGGGCGCGTAGTACAGCTCCACCAGGCGCGCCCCCGTCGGCGTGCCCGCCACCGTGTCGCGCACCCGGTAGTACGGCGCCAGCGCGGCGTCGCTCGGCTCGTCGTCGTCCGTCCTGGTGAGCGTGTGCACGACGCAGTACGGGGAGCGCGCCGGCGGCGGGGGCTTCTTCTGGAGGCACACCGCGACGTGCTGGTCGCGGATGTTCTCCGCCGTCAGCGTCACGTCCTTGCCCTCGTAGTTGTCGCACCCCACGTGGAAGCGGAACCCGACCGCCGCGCACTGGATGACCACCACCCCGTTGACGCTCGTGGTGAACTGCCCGTCGCTGGTCGAGACGGTGAAGGGCACGACCGTCCCGAGGTTCGCGCCACTCGCGCAGTCGGTGACGGTGACCGAGACCGCCACGAGCCCTGGGGCGCAGAGGGCCCCGGTCCCGACACCCACCGGCGGCCCCTGGCCGGGCGGTAGCGTCGACATCGCTCTCACCCCCATCAGGAAAGGGTCGCCGCCACGATACGACCGGCCGCGCGGGCCGGACAACCTCCCGCTCCGCCGGAATCTGCCGGTCGGCGGAGGCGGGCCTCCGACGGGTCAGCCCGCCAGCGCCCCCTGGGGGACCTCGGGGCGAGCGACCAGGTCGAGGGTCCGCGCCCGGGCGAGGTGGGCCCGGGCGTCGGTGAGGCGCTCCCGGCACGCCCGGTAGAGGGCGGACCCGGCCAGGTCCCTCCGGGCGGGGTCGGCGGCGGCGCTGACGCCTGCGGCGTCCACCTCCACCAGGCCGACCTCGGCCAGCACCCGCAGCGCCCTCGCGGCGACGCGGGGGTGGCGGATCGCCGGCCCGTCCCCCAGCAGCGCCCGCTCCAGCTCCGGTCCCCACGGGCGGTGGACGCCGTCGCGGAGCGCCGTCCAGATCGCCGCTGCCGCCGGCCGCAGCTCCCACTCCTCCTCCGCGACGGCCAGCGCCAGCTCGGTCTCCGGCTCGCCCCACGTCAGGTGCAGCCACCGCCCCGCCGCCCGGGCCGCCGCCCACGCCACGTCACCCTCCGAGGCCGGCGGGTCGACCAGCACGAGGTGCATCCCCTCCGGCGGATCCACCTCCGCCAGCCGGGCGTAGTCGATCATCAGGAGCGCCGGAACCCCACGCGCCATCGGGACCCTGGCGGCCATCGCCGCCGGGTCGCAGCGGCCGCCGGCGAGGACCGCCACCTCCAGGCCCAGCCGCCCCGGCTCCAGCGCCGTCTCCAGCGCCCCCCGGCGCCGCGCGACGTCGGCCACCACCGCCACCGCCCCCCGGTCGGCGCCCGCGAGCGACGCCAGCACCGCCAGCGACGCCCCCTCCCCGCGCCGGTCGCGCACCCCGGCGGGCGGCTCCGCCGCGACGGGGGGCGGCGGGCCGGCGAGGCCGTCGACGTCGCCGTCGAGCACCAGGGCCCGCAGGTCGTCGCCGCCGACCCGGTACGGACAGGCGATGTCACACGCCTGGGCGCAGCCGCCCGGTAGGACCTCCCGCTGCGGGATCGCGTGGAGCGCGTCGACCGCCACCCGCGGCCCCACCACACCCTGCCAGCGCTCGATCTCCAGGGAGATCAGCGCATCGTGGCGCTCGTCCAGCGCGATCCCCTCGGCCTTCTCGCCCATCCGGAACCCGATCGCCCGCGCGTTGACCCCGCCCGACCGCAGCCGCACCTGCAGGTGCCTCCCCTGCCCCACCCGGGTCGGCGACTCCAGCTCGGCGCCCGGGAGCGCCAGCCGCACCGGCGGGTTGCCGCGCCCGAACGGGGCGAGCGCCTCCAGCGCCTCCGCCGTCTGGAGGGTGAGGTCGCGCGCGCCCACCACCGCGTCGACCGTCCGCACCCGGGCGCGGGCGAGCGCCGCGCGGGCGCCCTCGGCGGCGAGCACCAGCTCGT
>DASSBX010000458.1:0-2780 GCA_035698305.1 Miltoncostaeaceae bacterium
TGTCATGCAGGCCGAACACGCCCTCGAGCATGTCCGCCTCCTCGGGCTCCAGCGCGCCGCCCTCCTCGCTCTGGGCGATCAGGATCTGCAGGTCCTCCGGGGTGGAGGCCAGCTCGCCCTCCGTCGCCGGCGCCACGCCGAGGGCGCGCACCAGGGCGTTGCCCGCCCCGTTCATCACGTAGATGAACGGCGAGCACACCCACCGGAACCACTCCAGGGGGCGGGAGATGCTCAGCGCGACCGGCTCGGCACGTTGGATGGCGATCGTCTTCGGCGCCAGCTCGCCGACCACCACGTGCAGGACGGTGATGATGACGAACGCGATCACCACCGCCGTCGCCGCGGCGCTGCCCTCGCCGAAGCCGATCCGCTCGAACAACGGCTCGAAGATGTGCGCGAACGCGGGCTCGCCCAGCCAGCCGAGTCCCAGGCTGGCGAGCGTGATGCCGAGCTGGCACGCCGCCAGGTAGCGGTCGATGTGCCTGATCTGGTGCTGCGCGAGCTTCGCCGCGCCGCGCCCGGACTCGGCGAGCTGGTCGATCCTGGTCGTCCTCGCGCGCGCGAGTGAGAACTCGGCCGCGACGAAGAAGCCATTCAGGAGCACCAGGAGGAGTGCTCCGACGATCTGGGCCGCGTTCGTCACCGGCCCGGGGGTCTGTCCACGCCGGTGATTGTACCGGAGGCCGCCCCCGTCACCCCTCCCGGACCAGTTGCATCACCCAGTCCCCCAGGACCGGCTCGCTCCAGTACCCGGTGTGGCTGCCGGCTCCGAGGCACCGCTCCACCACCCGCGGCCCGCCCGGCGCCCGCAGGTCGTAGCCGGGGAGCCCAGGGTCGTACACCTCCGGCGCGTCGGCGTCGCGCGCCCACAGCGCGCGGCCCACGTAGTCGCCCGAGCGGTACAGGTTCACCCACGTCCCCGTCACCGGGCGCAGCCCGCCAGGGCGCCGCGGCAGCTCGCGCACCCAGTCGTACTGGCCGGGCAGGCGCTCGCCGTAGAGCTGCCGCAGCGGGCAGCCGCACGTGAGCAGCGACACCGCGCCCGGGAGCACCAGGTCCGGCTCCTCCTCGTCGAACGGCAGCGCCCGGGGGGAACGCTGCAGGTCGCCGAACAGGGTCGCCGCGCTCAGCACCGTCCCCTGGCTGTGCGACACGATCACCAGCCCGTCGTACGGGACGCGGTCCACGCCGCCGCCGGCCACCTCGGCGAGCAGCGCCCGGTAGCGGCGCAGCATCCGCTCGCGCGGCGCGACGATCCCGGGCTGGCTCACGCGCAGGTACGTCGCCACGTCGTACGGGATGTCCAGCACGATGCGCAGGCGCTCGAGGGCCCCCGTGTTGGAGCCGAGCGGCCGCCGGGGCGACACGCCCAGGAAGCGCACCGCAAGCACCAGCGTGCTGACGACCAGGGCGATCGCCGCGCCCAGCCGCGCGGGGGTGGTCGAGCCGGGGGCGCCCGCCACGAGCCATGTGGCGAACACCGCCGCCGCGGCCCCCGTCACCGCCAGCAGCGCCAGCAGGCCGGTGAACGGGTTGCCGACCGCCTGCAGCGCGCTCGACATCAGGGCGCCCTGCCGCTCGCTCGCCCCCCGCCGGTCGCGCCGGCTCTCCGCCAGCGACGTCGCGACCGCCAGCAGGAACGGGAGCACCGCCACCAGCAGGAACAGCCCCAGCAGGATCCCCGCGATCAGCAGCGCCGGCGCCAGCGGCCCCAGGCCCCGCGAGAACAGGGCGAACGCCCAGGCGGCGGGCGACCCGTCGGCGACGGTGGCTCCCTCCGGGAGGCCGGCGTCGCGCGCCTCGGCGCCCGTCAGGGCCACCTCGTCGCAGTCGGTGGGGGTCCACGAGCTGGGCGTGGCGAGGCAGTGCAGCTCGGAGGTGCCGCCCCACGACGCCGTGTCGGCCACCTGCAGCGCCAGCGCTCCGTACGCGGCGAACAGGGTGGCGCTGACGAGGGCGATCCCGAGCGGGGCGACCACCATCGTCACCATCCCGGTCAGCGCCGCCCGCCACCGCTGCGGGTGCAGCGACAGCACGGTGTCCGCGCGCCGGAGGGCGACCACCGCCAGCGCGACGACGGCCACCGCCGCGGCGGCCGACGCCGCGAGCCACGCGAGCCGGAACGGATAGGCGATCACATCCACCAGGGCGTTCGCCAGACCCACCCGCAGGCCCGCCCGCTGCACCCACCACGCCGCGTGGGCGATCAGGGCCAGGGCGACGACCACCGCCACCTGACGCGGCAGGCCCGACCAGCCCCCCTGCCGGAGGCGCGTCGCGCCCCACAGCGCGAAGCCGATCGCCACGAGCGCCACCGTCACCGCGACGATCCGCGCCAGGATCGGGCTGTCGTCGAAGGCGACGGCACCCAGCACGGCCCCGCTCTCCAGCACCACCGCGGCCGTCATCGTGAGCACCGGGATCGCCAGCAGCCACGACGCCGCCATCAGCGCCGTGCGGGCCACGCGGGCGCGGCGCAGGCCGTCGCGCAGGGGCCGCAGCGCCTCCAGCCCCGTGGTCGAGACCTGCAGCATCAGCCCGTAGAGCGTGTAGATCAGGCGGAGGACGCCCCCGGGGAAGCGGGAGATGTCCGCCCAACGCATCTCGTACACGTCCACCTCGAGCGCGCCGTCCCCGCTCTGCAGCCGCGTCCAGGGGGTCCGGTAGCCCACCTCGTTGCCGGCGGGCGACAGCAGCATCTCCCGCCGCTCGCCGTCCTGCAGCTCCATCCGCGCGACCAGGGCGCCGGCGACCGCGTCGAGCGTCTGGCCGGGGGCGTC
>DASSBX010000459.1:0-4242 GCA_035698305.1 Miltoncostaeaceae bacterium
ACCGCGCGATCCCGGCCGTGGACTGGCGCACGACGACGCGGTTCATGCGGGTGGGGCCGGCGGCCATGGTCCCGCGCAGGCCTGCCGTGCCGAACGCGAGGCGCCCGGCGAAGCGGTCGGCGAGGGACTCGCCGTCGCCGGCGTCGAGAAGCGCCCGGAGCTCGGCCCGCGTCTCCTCGTCCGGGTCCGCCGCGATCCACGCCTCGGCGCGCGCGCGGAGGCCGGGGTCGACCGCCATCAGACCGCGGCGACCACCGCGCGCAGCAGCTCTGCCAGGGTCGGCACCGCCGCGCGGCCGCGGGCGAGCACGTCCTCGTGGTCGAGCGCCTCGCCCGACATCCCCGCCGCCATGTTCGTCACCAGCGAGACGCCGAACACCTCCGCGCCCAGGTGGCGGGCCGCGATCGCCTCGAGCACCGTCGACATGCCGACGAGGTCCGCGCCGAGGGTCCGGAGCATCGCGATCTCGGCGGGCGTCTCGTAGCTGCCGCCGAGCAGGCCGGCGTACACCCCGTCGGCGATCCCGGGGCGCGCCGCGGCGGCCGCCGCCCGCAGCCGCGGGCTGTAGAGGTCGGTCAGGTCGGCGAAGCGGGCGGGGAACCCGGCGGGCGGGCCGGCGCCGGCCATCGGGTTGACGCCCATCAGGTTCAGCTGGTCGCGCAGCACGACCGGGGTGCCGGGGCCGTTGCCGGGCACGAGCGAGCCGGCGGCGTTGGTGAGCAGCACCGCCCCGCACCCGGCGAGCACCGCGGAGCGGACCCCGTGGACGACGGTGCTCACCGGATGCCCCTCGTACAGGTGCGGGCGGCCGGCCATCACGAGCACCGGGACGCCGTCGACGTCGATGGAGTGCGCCATGCCCGTGTGGCCCTGCACCGCGGGCGCCGGGAACCCCGGCAGCTCCGGCATCGGCACCGACCGGCGCTCGTCGCCGAGCAGCGGGACCACGCCCGCCCAGCCCGAGCCGAGCACCACCGCCGCCGCGTGCTCCCCCAGGCGCTCCCGGATCGCCCCGGCGCCCGACCGGGCCACGGTGTAGGGGTCGCCGGTCACGCGCGGATCATGGCAGGCCCGCAACCGTGCGCGTGCTCACAGCTCCCTGACGTGGTGTCGGCCCGGGTGGTTAGAAACGCGGCCTCGCCGCCGACCCGGAGTGCCCGTGACCACCGTCGCCCGCTTCGACCGGGCCACCGGGCACTACCTGGACAACAGGATCGCCGGCCGGCGATGCGGGTACCACCCGTCCCATGCAGATCCTGCTCCGCGGCGGCACGGCCGACGGCGTCGTCCACGACGTGGCCGAGCCTTTGCCCGGCGAGATCGTCGTCGACCTGGACGCGGTCGCCCCCGGCGCCAGCGGGACGGCCCGCGACCGGCTGGAGAGCGGCTACGTCAGCCCACCGCAGTACGCGCTCGTGGTGGAGGCCGGCGCGGAGCCCTAGACGTGCAACTTCTCCCGGGTTACGGCCCGGGAGAGCTTCCGCCCTGCAAATCGCGGGGTTCGCCCGAAGGCCGGCGGCGCAGGATGGCGCATGAACCAGCATTCTGGTCCACGATTGGTCCAGCGGTCGGGCGGATCAGGGGGTGGCCGTCTGACCTCGGGGGTCGTCGTCGGAGGCGACGTGCAGTCGCACCTGGATCCCCAGCTGCGCGAGCGGGGCTTCCACCTCACGCGCCATCGCGATCTTGGCCTCCTCCTCGGTGATGCGCACCAGCGCCATCACCAGCTCGCGGAAGGATGAGACCGCGGCCGGCGTTCGCTCAACACCCTCCCGTTCGAGAACGTCGCCGAGACCCCCGAGGGTCGGCTCGGTCTTCGCGATCACGTTCTGCGTGCGATCGGACAGCTGGATCGGGGGTGGCCGGACCTCCGCCGGACGTTGGCGAAGAGCCAGCCGAGGATCCGCCGCTTCTCCTCGAGGCCAAGCTCCTCTACCGAAGGGGGCTCCTGCATGCGCCGGAGCGTATGCCGGTGAGGCGACCGCACGAAGCCGGCGTCTCACCTGGGGCCGGGCGGCGTCGACCTCGACGAGCGGTCAGTGACGATCGCCCGGTCGTTCAGCCTCAGGACGAAGACCCTCGGGCCCACGAAGAGCGGCGAACCGCGGGTCGTGCCGATCGGGGCGGCGGTGGTGGCACGGATGCGCGAGCACCCGCCTCGCCACAGGCCGGCCGACGGATGGCGCGGCTCTTCCCCGCCGATCCGCGCGAGCCGTGGACTGCGGCGGTGAAGACGGCGGGGCTCGGCGATCCGCGACCGAGGATCCACTCGATGCGGCACTCGGCGGCCACCTGGTGGCTCGCCAGCGGGCTGAGGGTGCACGCCGTCGCGGAACTGCTCGGCCACGCCGACCCGATCCCGGCGATCAAGCGGTACGGCCACGCTCTCCCCG
Source organism: Miltoncostaeaceae bacterium (assembly GCA_035698305.1). GTDB lineage: Bacteria > Actinomycetota > Thermoleophilia > Miltoncostaeales > Miltoncostaeaceae > Miltoncostaea. The sequence goes on from DASSBX010000459.1 coordinate 2,394, forward strand.
CCGAGCGCAGCGCCGCCGGAGACCGGCTCGAGGCGTTCCTGGAGGGCGCCGGCGGCGCCTGATTGGCCGGGTCCCGTCTGAGCGGGTCTCCTGGACCAAACCCCTGCTACCGGGGGCTTCCGCTAGATGTGGAACTTCTCCCGGGCTCCGGGCCGGGAGGGGTTCTGCCCTGCAAACAGCGGCTATTCGAAATGAAGCTGCCGCGCACGAACGCGCATGGACCAGCATCTTGGTCCACGTTTGGTCCAGCTTCAGAGGCTTAGACCGGTCACCAGCGCTTCGGAGATCTGCTCCATGATCTCGGGAGGGAGAACCCCAAGCGGGTCGCTCAGATTCTCCTTTCCGAGCGTGTAGACCCATCTGCAGTCGATCGTCGTCGGAGCGTCAGTCCCCCATGCCGGCTCGGCGGCCACCTTCACCACATACGCTGCGCGTGGCCGCCCGGCAGGGTCACGATCCGTAGACAGCACAACCACCGGGACGTCGTTCTCGACGTCACCGCTCGTCCTAAGGAGCGCGACGCGCTTGTAGAGCGGCTCGGGATCGCCCGCGCGGCCCCGAGGCGGGAACGGCACCTCAGCCCTCCGCACCTCGCCGCGCCGGACCTCCATCTAGCGGGCGCCGTCCTCCGTGAACGCCCGCCAGAGGGACTCCAGCTGCGCCCGAGCAACCGCGTTGAGATCCTCGCGCTCGCCTCGCGACACCGGCAAGGACTCGTTCCCGAACTCCGCCTCCCGCTGCCTCGCGCGCTGACGCAGCGACCCGAGCCGCGCCGCCGCATCGTCGCGCTCGCCGACCAACAGCGTCGTGTGTACCTGCCTCCGCAGATGCACGGCGGTGTGCGTGATGAAGACGCGAACGGCCGGCCTGCTTGTGGACTCCTCGATTCGGATGCGCGAGCCCGCGTCGGTTGTTGCCGTGGTCACCCGGCCTCCTCGATGACCTCTTCGACCCTCGGAATCGGGCCTACCTTGCTTTCGTAGTCGCTGATCAACCGACTGAACACGTCGTGGAGTACGCGAGCGTGCTCCCAACTCATGATGACCTCGGCCAGGTCCTCGACCGGCTCGTCTGGCCCACTCCTGAACCCCATGGTGAGGCTAACCTCGAACGGACCACCTCGGGCGTTCACGGCGTTGGCGTAGATGCGCGGCGGCCGGTCGTCCGACAAGAGCTGTCCCCCTTCACGGCTGCTTGCGGGCGGAGCGGCGAGGCACTTCGGGCTTAGACGCACATCTCCTCTTTCAGCGTATCGGCATTCCGGCGCCAGAGACCACTACCCGGTCGTCAAGGTCGGACCTCCTTCGGCCTCCACCTGTCGAGCCGGCGGTTCCGGTCGGGGCGGGTCCCTGGGATCTCGCCCGCCCCGCCGCCGATCATCGGGATGCCCCGCAACGCGCCGGCGTCGCCGGCGGCTACCGACCGCCAATGAGCCGCCCGGCCGGGTCCGGCGCGTCAAGCGCCTCCGCGATGATGCGGTCCACCTCCGCCTGCGCCGGCGGGTTGAGCGTCATGAGGCACCCTCTCTGTCCTGGATGTCTTGGTTCACGCCGCGACCGGTGAGGCGACCCGCAGTAGGAACGGCTCCCCCGGCAGCAATGTCGGTGTCTGCGTCCGGCCGCTCGCCCGCACCAGGCCGTCGCCGTCGACGACGACGAACCGGCGCGGCACGCACCGGAACTCCGCACGCAGCTCATGCCGCTCGCTCCAGCCGGCGAACGGGACCCGGAAGAGTTCCTCGCCGATCATCTGCCCCCACACCCCCCAGCGGTCGCCGGTGACAATCAGGGTGGCGTTGCCGAGCGGGCGGACGAGGCGTTCGGTCATCGGGCGCGGGATCGTAGCTTCG
>DASSBX010000460.1:0-4133 GCA_035698305.1 Miltoncostaeaceae bacterium
ACGGCGAGCAGCGCGACGGCATCTTCAGCCACGGCCCCTACGAGGGCGAGGACGGCCGCACGATCCACGTGCGCGAGTTCAACGACCTGCGCAACGACTACATGCCGTGGGCGCGCACGGACGTGCGCAACCCGCTCGCGAACGTGATCGTCGTCCACGAGTGCCACGACGTCTCGCTGCGCTGCGACATGTTCGGCGGGGCGGTCACGACGCCGATGGAGATCGCCGCCAACCTGGACCGCGTCGTCGTGCTCACGCAGGAGGAGGGGGCGCTGCGACCGCTCTCGGCGGACGAGGTCGAGGCGGTGCAGGAGGCGGCCTCGGCCGCCCAGATCGAGCTCTACATGAAGGCCGTGGAGTGGACCCCCCGCTACAAGATCGAGTACGGCGCGTTCCTCTTCGCCAACCACCTGCTGCCGTTCTTCGAGGTGGCGGGGGCCGCCGACGGGGACGTGGGGGCGCGGATCGCCGCCGCGTGCCAGGAGACGGCCGACCGGATGCTCGACGACCTGGTGGCGAGCGTCGACACCGGACTGCCCGGGGCGGTGTGGGGCCACATCGGGACGACGCCGGGCCGGCTCTTCTGGCCCCCCGCGGCGTGACGGCGACGCGCACCGGCCTCGACCGACTCCTCGCCCCGCGCTCCATCGCCCTCGTCGGCGCGTCGGCCGACCCCCTGAAGTTCGGCGGCCGCCCGCTGGCGGCCCTGCGCCGCCACGGCTACGATGGCGAGCTGCTGGTCGTGAACCCGGGGCGCGACGAGATCGGCGGCGTCCCGTGCGTGCCCTCCCCCGCCGAGCTGCCCGAGGGGATCGACCTGGCGGTGATCCTGCTCCCCGCCGACGCCGTCCTCGGCGCCGTGCGCGCATGCATCGCGCGGGACGTGGGCGCGGTGGCCGTGTTCTCCGGGGGCTTCCGCGAGACCGGCCCCGCGGGCGCCGCCCGCGAGCGCGAGCTCGCCCGGGTGGCGCGGGAGGGCGGCGTGCGCCTGCTCGGCCCCAACTGCCCCGGCTTCGTGAACCTCCGGGCGGGGACGGCCTGCTCGGCGAGCGCCTACGCCACCCGCGAGCGGATGGTCTCCGGGCCCATCGGGTTCGTGCTCGGCTCGGGCGCGGTCGCGGGCATCCTCTGCGACCGCGCGTTCGACCGCGGGATCGGGGTGGGCAGCGCGATCTGCACCGGCAACGCGGCGGACGTTGACGTGCCCGACGTCGTGCGGCACCTGGCGGCCGACGGCGGGACGCGCGCGATCGGCCTCTTCCTGGAGGGCGTCGGCGAGGGGACCGCGCTGATGGAGGCCCTGCGCGACGCGCGCGGGCGCGACGTGGGGATCGCGGTGCTGAAGGTGGGGCGCACAGGGGCCGGACGGTCGGTCGTCGCGTCCCACACCGCCGCCCTCGTGGGGAGCGACGACGCCTTCGACGCGATGTGCGCGAGCCTCGGCGTGGTGCGGGTGGACGACTACGACGACCTGCTGGAGACGACCAACCTGCTGGCGCGGGCCCCCCGGCCGGGGCGGCGCCTGGCCGTGGCCGGCGCGTCGGGCGGGATGAACGCCGCCATCGCCGACGCCGCCGAGTCCAACGGCCTGGCGCTCCCGCCGCTCGCGGCGGGGACGGTGGCCCGCCTGGGCGAGGTGGTGCCCGACTTCGGCGCCGCTATGAACCCCGTGGACATCTCGAGCGCGGTGATGGCCGATCCCGGCGGCCTCGGGAGGTCCCTCGCCGTCCTCGCGTCCGACCCGGGGGTCGACGGGGTGGTCGTGGTGATCGGGGACCACCCGCCGGCCCTCGCCGAGCGCCTGGCGGACGGGATCGCCGCCGTCGCGGACGGGCTGGACGGCAACGTGGTGGCCCAGTGGTCGGCCGGGTCGCTCTCCGCGCCGGGCATCACCGGGCTCAACCGCGCCGGCATCCCGGTCTTCGAGTCGCCGGAGCGCTGCATGCGGGCCATCGCCCGCGTCATGCGGGCCGCCGGCGCCTCGTGGGACGAGGGCGCGAAGGCGGCCGTCGCCGCCCCGGACGAGCCGCTCAGCGAGAGCGCGGCGAAGGGGCTGCTGGAGGGGCTCGGGGTGCCGGCCCCCCGGCGCGTCGTCTGCGCCGACCCGGCGGACGTGCCCGCCGCCCTCGCCGCCGCCGGCCTCGAGGGGACCCTGGCCGTGAAGGCGGACTGCGTCGGCGCCGTCCACAAGGCGGACGTCGGGGCGGTGCGGCTGGGGGTGGCGGCGGCCGACGCCGGCCGCGTCGCCGGCGAGGTGGTGCGGGCGGCGCGGGCGGCCCTCGGTGACGGCCGGGTGCGCGGCGCGCTGGTGGAGGAGATGGTCGCGCCCGTCGCCGAGCTGATGGTCGCGGTGCACCGCGACCCGAACGTCGGACCCGTCGTGACGGTGGGCGCCGGCGGCGCCCTGGTCGAGCTGATGGACGACACGGTCAGCCGGCTGGCGCCGGTGGACGAGCGCGAGGCCGCGCGGATGCTCGACGGGCTGCGCATCGCGCCGCTGCTCGACGGCCACCGCGGACGCCCCCCGGCCGACCGGGCGGCGTTGGCCGCGGCGGTCGCCGCGGTGTCGCGCCTCGGCCCGCGCGCCGGGCTCGTCGAGATCAACCCGCTGGCGGCGCTGCCCCGCGGCGCCTGCGCGCTCGACGCCGTCGTGGAGGCGGGGTGACCGAGGACCGCTCGGCCCGCCTGGCCCGCACCCTCAGCCCCTCGGGGGTCGCGGTCATCGGCGCGTCCCCGCGCCCGGGCAGCCTCTCGGCGCGCTTCGTCTCGGGCCTCCTGCGCCACGGCTTCCCCGGCCGCGTCGTGCCCGTGAACCCGAAGTACGACGAGGTCCTCGGGCTGCCGTGCGCCCCGGACATCGGGTCGGCGGGGCCGATCGACCTCGCCGTGCTGGCGGTCCCCCGCGGTCTGGTGATGGAGACGCTGGAGGAGTGCGACGCCGCGGGGCTCGCGGGGGTGGTCGTCTTCGCCTCCGGCTACTCGGAGACCGGCCCCGAGGGCGCGGCGCAGGAGCGCGAGATCGCCGGCTTCGCCGCCCGGACGGGGCTGCGGGTGATCGGGCCGAACAGCCCCGGGTTCGTCAACGCCACCCACCGCTGCTCGGTGATCGCCTCGGGGGCGGCGTTCCGCGAGCCGCTGGTGGCCGGGCGGATGGCGGTCGTGGCCCAGAGCGGCGGCGTCGCCGGCCTGCTCCTGGAGCGCGCCCAGGACCGCGGCGTGGGCGTCTCCCAGGTGATCTGCACCGGCAACGAGGCCGACGTCACGGTGGGCGAGGTGCTCGCGGCGCTCGCGGCCGACCCCGCCACGGGGTCGGCCGCCGTCTACATGGAGTCGATCCGCCAGGGCCCCGTGCTGCTGGAGGGCCTGCGGGCGATGCGCGACGCCGGCAAGGGCGTGGTGGTGCTGAAGGTCGGCTCCACGGAGGCCGGCAAGCGGGCGTCGGCGGCGCACACCGGCGCGCTGGCCGACGACGACGACGTGGTGGACGCCGCCCTCGCCGCCGTCGGGGCGGTGCGGGTGACCGGCTTCGACGACCTCATCGAGACGGCGGGGCTGCTCGGCGCGCACGGACCCGCCGCGTCGCCGGCGATCGGCATCGTGTCGACGTCGGGCGGCGCCGGGGTGGTCGCCACCGAGGCCGCCGAGCGCGCCGGCCTGGTCCTGCCGCCGCTCGCCGAGCCGACCCGGCGGCGGCTGGCCGCGGCGGGCCCCGACTTCGCCGCCGTGGCGAACCCGGCGGACATGAGCGGGATGTTCGTCCAGGACCCGGAGATCTTCCGCGGCTCGCTCGCGGCGTTCCTGGACGAGCCGTCCGTCGAGGCCGTCGTCCTGGTGCTGACGGTGCACCCGCCCGAGCTCTCGGACGAGCTCGCCCGCCGCACCATCGAGGCCGCCGCGGCCTCCGCCCGTCCCCTGGTGGTGCTGTGGACCGCCGGGGCCATGAGCGACCGTGCGCGGGCGACGCTGCGCGAGGCCGGCGTGCCGGTGATCGAGGACGCCGACCGGTGCATGGCCGCCCTCGCCGCGCGCGCCCGCGCGGGGCGCCCGCGGCGCGCGCCCGTCCGCCGCCCCGCCCCGGCGCTGCCCGACCTGCCCGCCGCGCGGGCGTCCGGGGCGGCGCTCGAGCACGAGGC
>DASSBX010000461.1:0-8910 GCA_035698305.1 Miltoncostaeaceae bacterium
GGGGGCGTGCCCGGGCCGAAGGGCGACGCGTGGACGCTCCATCCGGTCCGCGGCGACCACGCCCTGCCGCCGCCGGTCGCGGCGATCGGCGACCCGTTCGGCCTGGCCCGCCGCACCCGCCGGGGCGGCGGCGCCGACCGCCTGCTGGTGCTGCCCGCCGCCCCCGCCCTGGAGGGCGTGACCCTGGGGGCCCGATCGGCCGGCCACGCCGGCAGCCGCCGCAGCTCCGACTCGGGCTTCGGCGAGCTCGACCGCGTCCGCGACCACCGGCCCGGCGACCCGCTCTCGCGCATCCACTGGGCGCAGACCGCCAAGCGCGGCCGCCTGCAGACCAAGGAGCTGCGCGCGCCCGCCGGGTCGGGGCGCACGGTGGTGGTGCTGCTCGACGGCGCCGCGCCGCCGGGCCCCGACTTCGAGGCCGCCGTCACCGCCGCCGCCGCCCTGTGCCGTCACCTGGCGGGCCGCGGCGACCCGGTGGCGCTGGCGGCGACGGGCCGGGTGCCCGCGCGGCTGCCGTCACGGGCGGGCTGGCCGGCGATGGAGCTCGCGCTGGCGCGGGTGACGGGAGGCGGCGACCGCCCGCTGGGCCTGGCGATGCGGACGGAGCTGGCGGCACCGGACCCGCCCGACCTGATGATCGTGGTCACCGCCGCCCGCGACCCGGCGATCCTGCCGGCCGTCGGCCAGGGCCGGGCGTCGGGCGCCGGGGTGGCGGCCGTGCTCGTCGGCCCCGCCGCGGCGTCGTCGGCGGAGCTGGAGGCGGCCGGCGCCGACGTGGCGGTCGTGCCGGGTGCCGATCGCGTGGCGGCCGCCCTCAGCCGCACACGGATGGCGGTGGCCGGTGTCGCCTAGGGACGCCACCCGCTGGGCGGCGGCCGTCCTCGCCGCGGTGACGCTCGTCGTCGCCTGGGCCGGGCTGTTCGACGACCAGAGCCCGGGCCGGCTCGTGGCGGTGGGCGCCCTGGCGCTGCTGCCGGCGGCGGCGAGCAGGTCGCCCCGGGCGCGGCCGGCCGCCGTGGCGGCGGCGCTCGCGGCGGCCGCGCTGCTGGTCGCGGCGATCGCGGCCCGGACGTCGCCGTTCGCGCTGGTCGCGCTCGACGACGACGCATGGTCGGCGGTGGGGGCGATCCTCCCCGACGGCCTCCGCGAGGGGTCGGAGGCGGGCCTGCCGGTGTCGTTCGGCGAGACCCCGGCGCTGGTGGCGCTGCTGTGCGCGGCGTTCGCGGCGCTCGCCGGCGCGGCGGCCTGGCAGATCGTGGTCCGCGGCCGCGCCGTCGCGGGCGTCGTGATCATCGGGATGGGCCTGGCGTACCGCTGGACGGTGGAGCCCCCCGCCTCCGGCGCGGGCGCGGCGATCCTGGCGCTGATGGCGTTCGCCGCGATCCTCGCCCTGGCCACGTGGGACCCCGAGCGGTCCGCGCCGCCGCTGCGGCGCGCCGGCGGGGCGCTGGTGCTGGGCGGCGCGGCCGTCGCGCTCGCCGCCGGCATCGGCACCGGCCCGGCCGAGGCGGGCGACGGGTGGTGGTCGTGGAAGGAGTGGGAGATCGGCGGCGCCGGGCCCGGGTCGGCGTCCCTCGACCTCGACCAGACCTACGGCAGCCTCGACTGGCCGGACGAGCCGCGGGTGGTCATGACGGTGGGCGCCACCACGCCGCGGCCCATCCGCGCGGTGAGCCTCGAGGGCTTCGACGGCGACGCGTTCACGCTTCTCGACGACGGCGGGTCGCGGGGCATCCCCATCGCGGACGGCATCGTGCGCCTGCCGCCCCCGGCGGGCGCCCCCGTGGCCGACGCCCCCGAGACGATCCAGCGGATCACGCTCGTCGGCACGCGCACCCCGCTCGTGCTCGCGTCCGGCCGCGTGCAGTGGGCGTCGGGGCCGTTCTCCGGGACCGCCGACCTGGTGGGGGACGGGCTGCGGCTGAAGGACGCCCTGGGACCCGGCGACCGGTACGCGCTGCGCACCGCCATCCCGTCGCCCACGCCGGCCGACCTGGTGGCCGCCCCGTCGCCCGCCGCGGCCGGCGCGGACCCGGTTCCCGCCGCCGACACCACCCTGCGCGCGTCGCCCGACGCCGAGGCCGTCGAGATCCCGCTGTGGGGGAGCGGCCTCCCCGGCCCGACCGACCGCGAGCTGGGCCCGTACGCCGCGGTGCGCGACCTGGCGCGCAGCGTGGTGGCCGATGCGCCGACGGAGTACGCGGCGGTCAACCGCATCGAGGCCCACCTGCGCAGCAGGTACATCTACGACGAGGCCCCCGAGTACCCGGCCCGCCGGCCGGACGGGACGGTGCCGTCGTCCGACGAGGCCGGTCCGCCGCTGGCCGACTTCCTGCTCACCGGCCGCGCCGGCTTCTGCCAGCACTTCGCGGGCGGCATGGCCGTGATGCTCCGCACGCTGGGCATCCCGGCCCGGGTGGCGGTGGGCTACACGGGGGGCCGCTTCGACACGGAGATCGACCGCTACGTGGTGCTCGACCGCGACGCCCACTCGTGGGTGGAGGTCTGGTTCCCGGGTCAGGGGTGGCTGCCGTTCGATCCCACGCCGGGGCGCTCCGCGCCCAACCCGGCGTCCGTGTCGTCGCCCGACTACGCGCCGAGCCGGTTCGAGGTCGACCTCGGCGGACTCGTCGACCGCGCCGTCGACCCCGGCACCACCGAGGCGCCGGCGTCTCCGGGGGCCGACGACCGGACGGCCGGCACCCCGGCGGCGGATGATCCCGCCGACGCGCCCGCCCCGGCGTCGAGCGGCGGGGGCGGCGGGTGGCGGTGGCTGCTGCTGGCGCCGATCGCGCTGCTGCTCGTCCCCGGCGCCGCGCGGATGGCCCGCCGGTCGCGGGCCCGCACCCACGGCGACGAGCGCGACCGCGTGATCGCGGCCGCCCACGAGTTCGAGGCGTCGCTGCGGCGGTTCGGGTGGGCGCCGCCGGAGACGGCGTCCGCCACGGAACGGGCCGCGGCGGTGCGGGAGCGCACCGGGATCGACCCGACGCCGATCTACGCCCGCGCCGCCCGCGCGCGGTACGCGGCCGAGCCGCCGGCGAAGGGCGAGGCCGCCGCCGCCTGGCGCGAGCAATCGGCCACCATCCGGGCGATCCGGCGCCAGGCGTCGCTGCGTCGCCGCGTGACCGGGGCGCTGGGCGTCCGCCCGCGGAGGCGCGGTACCGTGGCGGGGTGAGCTCCCCCGGCGAGGCGTACGAGGCGTACCGCAACGGCAGCTGGCTGCTGGAGGTGCGCGAGTACCGCCAGGCCGCCATCGCCCTCGAGCGCGCCAAGAGGCTCGAGCCGGACAAGGGCTCGATCCGGGAGGCCCTCGGCCGGGCGTACCTCGCGTCGCGCTCCTACGCGCGGGCGGCCGAGGAGTTCGGCGTGGCCGTCGAGCTGTGCCCCACCGACGGCTACGCCCACTACGGGCTCGCCCGCTCGCTGTCGCGGCTCGGCGACCCCCTCGCCGCCCGCCACTACCGGCTGGCGCGCCTGTTCGGCACCGGGCTCGAGTCGGGCTGAGCCTGGATCCGTCGCATCTCGCGGCGCGGATACACGAGATCGCAGGCGCCATACGGGATTCGGCGCGACCCGAGGGTCACCCTGCGGGTGCGACACCGAATCCCGTCTGACGCGGCGCTCTCGCGCCCCGCATCCACGATCTTCGACGGATCCAGGCTGAGGGCGGCTCAGGCCGCCCCGGGCGGGGGCCCGAAGACGGTGCCCTCCGGGACGTCGAAGCCGGTGCGCACGATGCCCTCGTAGCTCTCGTCCACGAGGGCGCACAGCGCGCCGAGCAGGCCGTCGAGCCCGTCGGCGTCCAGGCCCTCGAGGGGCGCGTCGGCGACGGCGTGGACGTCGCCGTCGTCGTCCAGCGCGAACCGCCACGCCCGGGTCGCGAGATTGCGGCGCAGCAGCGCGCGGTACACGTCCCGGTGGCGGACGTCGGGCCCGCGCACCACGAACGCCCGCATCGCGAGCGTCCGCTCCCGCACCTCCAGCCCCACCGTCACGGCGCCGCGCTTCTGGGACGGCACCCGCACCCCCCAGCGGCGCTCACCGTCGCGCTCGGCGTCGGCGCCGATCTCGTCGAGGTATCGCGCGATGCGGGCCGGGTCCGCGTCCATCGGGGCGATGGTACCCAGCCCGTAGGCTCCGGCGGTGCGCATCGTCCTGCAGCGGGTGTCGTGGGCCCGGGTCCACGTGAATGGCGAGGAGGCCGGCGCGATCGGTCCGGGGCTGCTGGCCCTGGTGGGCGCCGCCCGCGGCGACACCGCCGAGCAGGCGGGGCGCCTGGCCGCGAAGACGGTGCGCCTGCGCCTGTTCGACGGGCCGGAGCGGCCGTTCGACCTGCCGCTCACCGAGGTGCCCGGCGGCGGCCTCCTCTGCGTCAGCCAGTTCACGCTCCTCGGCGACGTGCGCAAGGGCAACCGGCCGTCGTGGTCGGGCGCCGCGCCCGGGGAGGAGGCCGAGCCCCTCGTGGAGGCCTACGCCGCCGCCGTCGCCGCCCACGGGGTCGCGGTGGGCCGCGGCCGCTTCGGGGCGCACATGGACATCTCGCTGGAGAACGACGGGCCGGTCACCCTGGTGCTGGACGGCTAGCTGAAGTAACCACGACCTGCGCGACACGGCTGATCGGCGGCCGGTTGCCGAGGGAGCTGTGGGGGCGACGCCGGTTGTACCACCGCACCCAGCCTGGGAGGGCTCGGGTGCGGTGGCTGCTGGTGGGGTAGGCGTAGCGGTAGGCCCACTCGCGCAGGCAGGTGCCGATGAAGGCTTCTGCTTTGCCGTTGGTGCGGGGGGTGTAGGGGCGGGTGCGTCGGCGCCTGATGCCCAGCTGGGCGCACAGGTCGCGCCAGGCGTGGCTGCGGTAGGCGTGGCCGTTGTCGGTGAGCACCCGCTCGATGGTGATCGCGTGCTGGTGGGCGAACCAGGCCACTGCCCGCTCCAAGAAGGCGCATGAGGCCTCGGCGCCCTGGCCGGCCAGCACCTCGCAGTAGGCGATCCGGGTGTGGTCATCGACGGCCACGTGCAGGTGGTGCCAGCCAGCCCTCGGTGAACGCTGGATGCCGTCGGCCAAGACGCGCTTGCCGACCTGGTGGAAGCGCCCCAGCCGCTTGGTGTCGATGTGCAGCAGCTCGCCCGGCCGCGCCCGTTCATAGCGCACCGCATCGGGGCGGGGCGCCCGCGGGCGCCCCGATGCGCCGGCGCGGGCGAGCACCTTGCCCACCGTCGAGGCCGGGATGCCGAGGATCGCCCCCAGGCGCGCCGGCCCGTAGTGACTGGCCAGCCGGGCGTTCAGGATCCGGGCCTCGAGCTCGGGCGAGCTGCGCCGGGGCTGACGGTGCGGAACCGGCCGGCGCTCGATGAGGCCCGCCCACCCGGCGGCGTCATAACGGGCGAGGAGGCGATACACGGTCGCCCGGTGGACGCCCGAGGTGGCCGCGGCCACCTCGGGACTGACTCCCTGCAGGCGCACCTTGGCGACGATCTCGCAGCGACCCTCCCACGAAAGGCGCTTGCGTCGGGGTGGCCCGATAGCGTCAGACATCCGGGTCTCCTTGGAGGTAGGGCGGTAGCACCCCAACCCTCCCGGGAGACCCGGACGGAACGATCAGATGTCGCGCAGGTGTGTGGTCAACGCAGCTAGCCGCGCGCCGGGCCCAGGCCGAAGGGGCTCCCCTCGGAGTCCCTGCAGATCGCCCACCGGCCGCCCGCGTGGATCACGGCGCCGCCAAGCTCCTCGACGCGGGCGAGGGCGGCGGGGACGTCGTCGACGGGGAAGTAGGGGAGGGAGACGCGGTCGCCGGGGCCGGAGGCGCGCGCGTGGACGCCGACGGCGGGGCCGTCGCCGCCGGTCTGCCAGCCCTCGCCCTGCTCCGCGTTGCGCGGGTGGAGCGGCCTGCCCAGGACGCCCTCCCAGAAGCGCAGCGCGCGGGCGGGGTCGTCGGCGGGGAACTCGACGAGCACGGCCGTCCCCCCCTCAGCCGACGCCGGCGCCGCGACGGCCGCGACGGCGGGCCACGCCCCACGCCACCAGGCCGGTGGCGACCATCGCGACCACCACGGCGATGCTGGTGGGGCCCATGATCTGCTCGACGTGGTGCCACGAGTCGTCGAGGGCCCAGCCGATGCCGATCAGCACCGCGTTCCAGGCGAGGCTGCCGATGGTGGTGAGCACGATGAACCGCCGCACGGGGAAGCGCGCCAGGCCGGCCGGCAGCGACACCGCCGTCCGCGCCAGCGGGACGGCGCGGGCGACGAGGACGGTCGCGGAGCCCCAGCGGTCCATCCACGACTCGAAGCGGGCGATCCGCTCCGGTCCCGCCCCGACGCGGTGGCCGTGGCGGGCGACGAGCGTGGTGCCGCCGCGGCGGGCGGCGACGTAGAGCATCAGGTTCCCCACGAGGGAGCCGGCGGTCGCCGCGCCGAGGGCGAGGGGGAACGACATCACGCCCTCCGCCACGGCGAACCCGGCGAACGGCAGGATCGCCTCGCTCGGGATCGGCGGGAACACGCACTCGAGGAGCATCAGGGCGAACAGCCCTCCGTAGCCCATCGCCTCGATCACCGTGACGGCCCAGTCGCTCACGGGACGCGACGGTAGCAGGGCGCCCTGAGAGGTCCCCCACCCGAATGGGCGGGCCGGACGGCGAGGGGGCCCGCACTGACGGAACGCGGCGACCCGTTCGCTGCGGAACGCCCCCGGGGCGACGGGCCGGGGCGTCCCGGGCGCAAGGCTCGCTCACCGAACGTTTGCACCTTCATCACGCGGCGCACAGCGATCGTTGCCCCGCACCCGCCAGCGGGACCGCCGCGGGAGGTCCGGCCTATGGTCAGCCGATCGGCGCCCCCCGTCACATCCGCACGCTGGTCCTCACCGGCATGGCCGCCGCCCTCCTGGGGGCGGGGGCGCTCGCCACGATCGGGATGGCCGCCGGTTCCGGGGACGAGCCCGACCTGGTCCCGATGCTGCCGACCACCGGCAAGCCCAACATGCGCTGGGTCGACAGCCAGGCGATCCCCGGCCGGGTGCTCTACCGGTTCGACACGGTGATCCTCAACAAGGGCGGCGCCTTCGAGGTCTACCGCGACGACGGCGGGACCACCCACCAGCGCGTCTGGGACGGCGGCGCGCCCCCGGCCGGCGGCGACGCCAAGGACTTCCCCGCGGGCGGCTCGTACGACGACTACGCGATCCGCGACGGCGGCCCTGACGGGGGTAACGCCCTGCGGTACTCCGACGCCTACGGCCACAAGCACTTCCACTCCCAGCGGATCGCCGCCTATGAGCTGGTGGACCCGCACGGCACCGCGCTCAGGGAGGCCTCCAAGAACCTGGCCGGCTTCTGCCTCACCGACAGCTGGGGCCAGGGCTACGGGGACTACCAGTACACCCCGTGCGCCGCCGGCGAGCCCGGCTACGGGAAATTGCTGCGCATGGGGATCAGCCGGGACTGGGGCGACCTCTACGGCTCCCAGCTGTGGGACCAGTGGGTCGACGTGACCGACGTGACCCCGGGCACCTACCGCCTGCGCGCGACGGTCGATCCGACCGGCCTGTACCGGGAGTCGGACGAGGGCAACAACACGACCGACGACCAGGTCGTGATCCCCGGCGTCGTCGCGCAATCCCGGACGGTCTCCACCGCCGCCGGCACCCCGGTCGCCGTGCCCCTGGGCGCGACGGTCGTCGGCGAGGGCGTCGGGTCGCGCAAGCCTTCCTGCCCGGACAACCAGACCTACAAGCCCGAGTGCATGACCACGGCGGCCCCCGGCGTGGTCACGCTCGCCGTCGCCCAGCCCCCCGCGGGGCGCGGATCGGTCGCGCTGTCAGGGACGACGGCCACCTACACCCCGCCGCGCGGCTTCTCGGGCGCGGCCACCTTCACCTACACCGGCACCGACTCCCGCGGCCTCACCAGCGCCCCGGCGACGGTGACCGTGACCGTCCGATCCGCGGCCGGGGGCAGCTCGAAGACGGGCCGCGCCGCCGGCGGCGGCGGCTCGACCCCTGCGAAGTTCACGTTGTCGGCGCGCCAGCTCCTGATCAACCAGCGCATCGGCCAGGCGGCGATCCGGAGGCTGGCGGCGGTGCAGGCCAAGCTGGACGGCAAGCCGGCGCCGAGGTTCCCCAACTCGGGCAAGGATGCGGGGGCGGTGCGGTTGACCGCGGGCCAGCTGTTGATCAACCAGCGCATCTACCAGGCGGCGATCCGGCGGGCGTCGACCCTGGAGGCGCGTCTGGACAGCAAGCCGGCGCCGACCTTCGGCTCGCGCAAGGGCGGGACGGTGACCTTCACGGTGCGTCAGCTGCGGGTGAACCAGCGCATCGCCCAGGCCGCCGTGCGACGCGCCAACGCCCTCGTGGCCCGCGTGAGCTGAGACCCGAGCCCCCGACCCGATGGAGCCTGCCCCTTGAGACGACTCACCAAGCACCTCACACCGGCCCTCGCAGCCGTCGCCGTGCTCGGCGCCGCGGGCGTCGCCGCCGCGGCGCCGAACCTCGCGCCGGTGATCGACCCCAGCACCGACCCGGCCTCGACCAACCCCCTCGCCGTCGGCAAGTGGTACGTCGCGACGACGGCCGCGCCGTACTCCGCGCACTTCTTCTACGGCGCCGCCGTCAGCAACACCGGGACCGACGACTTCGCCATCCAGGCGAAGGTCAACACCACCGTCGGCGACACCGCCACGGCGCAGCAGGTGATCGGGGTCACGACCACCGACCTCGATCCGGCGAAGGTCGCCGTCAAGTCGATCGGCGCCCCCAACCCCGGCCACACCAACTGGGGCGTGACGAACGTGTTCAGCATCGCGCTCACCCCGTCGGGCGGCGCGCCGATCACGAGCGCGGGGAACGACTTCTGCTGGGCCAGCGGCGGGCTGTACACGACGGCGACCTGCAGCACGGCGAACAACCTC
>DASSBX010000462.1:0-10723 GCA_035698305.1 Miltoncostaeaceae bacterium
CGGCACCGGCAGCCCCTGGGCGCCCACCGCCCGGAGCACCGCGAACTCGAGCGCCCGGTCGGTCCACGCGAGCGTGCCCGCCTCGGCGCTGCGGCGCAGCACCAGCCCGCCCTCCGGCCCCCCGCCCTCGACCGCGACGAACCACGTCTCCTGCCCGTTGCCGAGCGGCCCGCGGACGACCGAGGCGCACCGCGCCGCAGGGGCGACGTGGCGCCGCAGCAGCGGCGTCAGATCGTCGGGCGTCAGCGGGCCGGCGCCCACGGCGCGCAGGCTAGCGCCCGGGGACGGAGGTTCGCTCCCGGTCCCACGCGCGCTCCGGGTCGAGCAGGCGCCGGGCCCCCACGCGGTCGATCTTGCCGTTGCCGAGGCGCGGGAGCGGGTCGGGGCAGACGGCCACGAAGCGCGGGATCTTCCAGCGCGCCACCCGGGCGGCGAGCGCCTCGGCGAGCGCCGCGGGCGCGAGGTCGGACCCGGGGCGCGCGACGACGATCGCGCCCACCTCCTCGGTGCGGAGCCGGTCGGGCACCGCGACCACGAGCGACTCGACCACGTCGGGGTGCGCGTCGAGGGCGGCCTCCACCTCCTCGGCGCTGATGTTCTCGCCGGCGCGCTTGATCACGTTCTTGAGGCGGCCGGCGAAGTGCAGGGCACCCGCGTCGTCCAGGTAGCCCAGGTCCCCGGAGCGCACCCAGCCGTCCACCAGCGTGCTGCCGGTGGCCTCGGGGTTCTTCAGGTAGCCGAGCATCACGTGCCGGTGCCGGAGGCAGATCTCCCCGGCCACGCCCGGGGGCGCGGGCCGCAGGTGCTCGTCGACGATCCGCACGTCCACCCCGGCCATCGGGCGGCCCACGAAGCCGTCGCCGCCCGGCTCGCCGGGGTCCCCGCCCACCGACAGCGCCCCGGTCTCGGTCATGCCCCAGACGGTCCCCAGCTCCACCCCGAAGCGCTCGCGGAACGCCTCGTGCCACGCGTGCGTGATGACCAGCCGCAGGCTGGTGTCGCCACGCGCCGGCGCCGCGGCCTCGGTCTCCATGAGCAGGTTCAGGTGGGCGGGGAAGAGGATGCTCACCGTCGCGCCGCTCGCGGCCACCTGCCCCCAGAACCCGGCGGGGCTGAACCGCTCGGCCACCGTCAGGCGGCACCCCGTGTGGAGGGCCATCGACAGGTCGGTGAGGGCGCCCACCGCGTGGGCGAGGGGGGTGGGCAGGAACACGTTGTCGTCCGGGCCCACCCCGTAGCGCTCGGCGAAGGCGCGCCCGCAGCTGAAGAACGATCCGCTCGGCAGCACGACCCCCTTGGGCCTGCCGGTGCTCCCCGAGGTGTAGAGGATCGCCACGGGCGAGAACTCCCCGTACCCCGGCGGCGCGGGAGCGGGCGGCCCGCCGCCGACGGGCAGCTCGTCGAGCGACGTCGCCCCGGGGGGCGCGTGCTGGTCCATCGCGTCGGAGGTGAGCACCACGCGCAGGGCGCGCGGCCACTCGTCGCGGCGCGGCAGGAGGGTGGCGGCCACCGGGTCGTCGGCGACGAGGATCCCCGCGTCGGAATGCGCGATCTGGAAGACCAGCTCCTCGAAGGTCAGCCCCCCGAGCAGCGGCACGTGGACGGCGCAGAGCTGCTGGAGCGCCAGCTGGACCGGCACGGTCTCGGCCCGGTTGGAGAGCCCCACCAGCACGCGCACGCCGGGGCCCACCCCCAGCGCGCCGAGCCCCGCGGCCAGGTCCCGCACGGCGGCGTCGCACTCCGCGAACGTCCGGGTGCGCCCCCCGCAGACGAGGAACGGCGCGTCGGGCGTCGCCGCGACGCGGGCGTTCCAGAGCTCGCGGCCGATCGGCGGGAGCCCCTCCACCGGATCAGAAGGGCGAATCCAGGTGGAGGGTCATGGCGCGGAAGCGCCACGCCGCGCCGTCGAGCACGACCTCGATGTCGTAGCGGCCGGCGCTCTGGAGCGTCGTGCTCCCGCCGTCGGTGACGATCAGCGTGAGGTAGGCCTCGCCGCGCGCCCGGTCCTCGGCCCGCTCGAGCAGCCGCAGGTTGGTGACCACGTGCCGGCGCTGGTCGTCCTGCTCCGCGAAGGCCGCCGCGAAGAACGCGACGAGCGCGTCGCGCGGCTCGAGCGGGCCGATCGTCGGGGCGCCGGCGATGTGGAGGGTGAAGCTCGCGTCCTCGGTGAAGCAGCCGGCGACCAGCCTCGCGTCGCGCACGTCGTTGGCCGCGGCGTAGGCCGCGAGCAGCTCGGCGACGGCGTCGCGGTCGACCACCGCTCAGAACCCCCTCGGCAGGCCCACGCTCTCGGCGACGAGGTTGCGGACCATCTGGTTGGTGATGGGCCCGATCTGGTAGAGCCGCACGTCGCGCCAGTAGCGCTGCATGCTGAACTCCTGCGAGTAGCCCATCCCGCCGAGGATCTGGATACCGCGGTCGGCCGCGGCGGTGGCGTGCTCCGAGCAGAGGGCCTTGGCCGTTGACGACTCGATGCCGCAGTCCATGCCCTCGTCGTACATCCACGCCGCCTTGTAGGTCAGCAGCTCCGCCTGGGCGAGGTTCATCGCCATGTCGGCGATCCAGTGGGAGATCGTCTGGAAGCGGGCGATGGACCCGCCGAACGCCTCGCGCTCGTTGGCGTAGGTCACCGCGTCCTCGAGCACGCCGCGCAGGACGCCGGTGCAGAGCGCGGCGACCAGGATCCGCTCGTTGTTGAGCGTGGTCAGCAGGTGGTACCAGCCCTTGTCGACCTCGCCGATGACGCGGTCGGCGGGCACCCAGGCGTCGTCGAGGTGCACCTCGCAGGAGGCGACGCTGCGCATCCCGAGCTTCGGGATCGGCCGGGCCACGACGCCCTCCTGCTTGGCGTCGACCAGGAACAGGGTCTTGCCGCGCGCCGGCTTCTCGGCGGTCGTCGACGTGGTCGCGAGCAGCAGCAGGTAGTCGGCCACGTGGGCCATCGTCGACCAGATCTTGGCCCCGTTGATGCGGAAGCCGTCGCCGTCGGGCGTGGCCGTGGTGCGCATCGCGCCGAGCAGGTCGGTGCCGCCGGACGGCTCGGTGACCGCGATGGCCACGTTGATCTCGCCGGTCACGAGCTTGGGGATGAACTCGGCCTTCAGCGCGTCCGACCCGAACGCCTGGATCGACTTGGCGTTGAAGGACGTGACGCCCCAGAGCCAGCTCAGCCCGGCCAGGCTCCGCGCGATCTCCTCCATGAAGATCGACTGGATGACGGCGCCGCCGCCCTGGCCGCCGTGCTCCTCGTCGATGCCGATCCCGAAGAAGCCCGCCTCGGCCAGGTCGTCCCACAGCTCGCGCGGGAAGTTCGAGCCGTCGTGGTCCTCGCGCGCCTCGAGCTCGTTGGCCTTCAGCTTGGGGTACTTGGCGTTGACCCAGTCCCGGACCGTGCGCCGGAAGTCCTCTTCCTCGGAGCTGAACCTGAAGTCCACGTCACGCCCTCCATCTCGCCGCCCTGGGGCGGACCGTCACGGGATTCAAACAAACGTTTGGTTCAAGCCTACCGGATGGTGGAGTCGTGCTGGAGCCCCTCGCCGTCCACCACGATCTCGGTCGCGACGAGGGTCCCGGTCTCGGGGTCGATGAGCTGGCGGAACACGACCGCGTTGTCGGTGTGGATGGAGGGGTCGCGCACGTTGGGGTTGGCCTCGGTGAGCGGCAGGTCGCGGCGGGTCAGGCCGTCCTTGTAGCCGCCGGCGACCGGTCCGAGCATCCGCCCCGAGGGCACGCTGCGCACCTGGCCGTCGATCACGTCGAGGTACTCGGTGAGCCGCTGCGCGCCGTCCGCCCCGGCCTCGTCGCCGCGCTCCTCGCGCGCGGGGGGCGTGCCGCCGAGCCGCTCGGTGCGGATGGCGAGGCGCCGGGCCGCGGTCGCGTCCTCGTCGGGCTGCCCGTCGGCCGCGAGCACCACGCCGTAGGCCTTCTCGGCCCAGTCCGCCGTGACCCGCCCGGCGGCGACGTCGTCGGCCACCCGGGACGGCTCGCGCCGCAGCGGGTCGCCGTAGCCCGAGCTTCCGGCCCACCCGAACACCCACACGTCCGCGGGGGTCGGCCGCCGGTCGAAGCTCTTGGCGGGGACCATGTCCAGCTCGCCCTCGAGCTCGGAGAGCGCGCCCGGCATGCGCCCGGTGCGGGCGATCTGCTCGGCCACCCCGGCGTCGTGCACCAGCACGAAGCTGTTCGTGGACGACGGGTACCCCCCGAAGATGCCGGGGCCGGGGACGGCGACCTCGCTCGTGATCGTGAAGAGGTTGATGCCGTCGGTGCGGTGCGGCACGAAGGCCAGCTCGGCGCCGTTGCCCCCGCGCCAGCGGCCGGCGCCGCCCGAGTCGGGCAGCTCCTTCCGCCACAGGAAGAGCATGGGGTAGAAGAGCTCGGTCTCCTCGACGTTCGGCATCGTCGACTGGAGGTCCCAGGGCCACCCGCCGGTGTCCTGGCCGTCGCGCCAGGAGTAGGCCGACAGGGCCGCGCCGACCGGGTCGAGCAGGAACGAGCTGAACGGGGCGCCGCGCTGGTCCACGCCCTGGATGGCGTTGATCGGGAACGAGAGGACGCCCATGCAGCTCTGGACCTCGCTGCGCAGCGCCTCGTCGCTCGAGGTCGCGAGCATCTTCGAGATGACCAGGCCCCCGAGACCGATCGACTGCAGCAGCGTCAGCGCCGGCGAGCCGGAGACGGCCGCCGGCCGCGTCGCGCACGTGATCGTGCCGGGGACGACCTCGAACTCGCAGTGCCGCAGCGCGCCCTCGATCACGAACATCTGGTCGAAGAGCATCTGCGAGGCCAGCATGCTGACCACCGCGCCCTTCCAGCCGGCGAACGTGCCGGAGAGGGTGCCGCCCTGGGGCGCCGACCCCTCGTTGGAGAACGTGAGCGTGCTGCCCTTCTTCGTGAGGGTCAGGCGGTTCCGGTAGAGGCCGCGGTCGCCGGGCATGGCGACCTCCATCCAGCCCTCCTCGGTCCACGTGCCGTCGGGGATGGTGTCCATGCGGCGCAGGAAGGCGGCCTCGGAGTCGTCCTGGAGCTTGCGCATCGTGGCCTTGACCGTGCCGGCGCCGTAGCGCCCGATCATCTCGAGGATGCGGTCGCGGGCGATGCGGCAGCCGGTGATCTCGGCCCGCAGGTCCAGGCGCACGAGGTCGGGCATCCGCGAGCTGCGCAGGTACATCTCCTCGATGTCCCTGCGGATGACGTCCCCCTCCAGGATCTTGACCGGCGGGATGCACGGCGACTCCCAGAAGACGTCCTGGGCGAAGGGGTTGAAGCCACCCGGCGCGGTGCCGCCGAGGTCCCACTGGTGCAGCGTGTTGGCGACCCAGCAGAAGACCCGGCCCTCGTGGAAGACCGGGGCCATCACGACGACGTCGGACTGATGGGTGGCGCCGATCCAGGGGTCGTTGGAGAGCCACATGTCGCCGTCGGCGATGCCCGGGTTGTCGGAGCGGTTCTCGAGGGTCCACTTGACGGCGTTGCCGACGGCCGCCGACAGGTACTGCAGGAAGGGGCCGAAGAAGACGAAGTCGCCCTTCTCGTCCAGGATGCAGGGGTTGAAGTCGTGGCCGTAGGCGCAGATCGGCGACCCCGAGATCTTCATGATCGTGTTGCCGTGCTCGGTGTTCACGTTCCAGAGCGCGTGCCGCAGCACCTCGTGCGTGACGGGGTCGATCGTGGCGTCGGCCTCGTCGTGGAGCGTCAGCCCCGGGGCGATCCGCAGCTCGGCGGGAGGGATGTACGGGTACGTCCGCCCGTCCCAGACGATCTCCTCGCTCATCGCGACCCCTCCCCGATGGTGATGACGAAGCTCCCGTACGGGTCGACCGTCCCCGAGTCCCCGGGCGGCACGACGATGGTCGTCTCGGCCATCTCCACGATCGCGGGGCCCGTGACGGTCGCTCCCGGGCTGAGGGCCTCGCCGTGGAAGATGTCGGTCGGCTGGAAGCCGGTGCCCTCCCAGTGGACGTCGCGGCGGCCCGACGGCGTCACGGTCGCCGCGCCGCTCGTGCCGCGCACCAGCGAGGGCGTGCGCACCTTGCCGCGGGCCGACACACGGAAGACGCCCGCCTGGACGCCGGCCCCGGTGAACGCCGACCCCGCGCCGTAGATCTGCTCGTAGCGGGTCACGAACGCGTCCACCTGCGCCGCGGCCTGCTCGCCGGTGAGCGTCCCGCCGGGCACGGGCACCTCGACCTGGTGGATCTGGAGGTTGAACTTCATGTCCGCGAAGCGGCGGATCTCGACCCGGTCGCCCGTGAAGCCCTCCGACGCGAGCTGCTCCCGGGCGCGTTCCTCGAGCTCGTCGAAGACCGCGTTCAGCGCATCCGCCTCGAACGGGGCGGCCATGAGCTGGGCCTTCTCGTAGACGTGGAGGACGTCGGCCGACATCACGCCGAGCGCCGACCAGGTGGAGGCGAGGTCGCCGAGCGGCACGACCACCCGGTCGCAGCCCAGCTCGCGCGCGAAGTTGGCGGCATGGGCGCCGCCGGCGCCGCCGTAGGCGTAGATCACGAAGCCGCGCGGGTCGAGGCCCTGCTCGAGCGTCATCTGCCGCATGAGGTCGGCCATCTCCGACTCGACGATGCGCACCGCCCCCGCGGCGGCCTCCACCTCGGTCATGCCCATCGGGCCGGCGACGGTCGCCATCGCCCGGTGGGCCGCCTCGGCGTCGAGCGTCATGCGCCCGCCGAGGAAGTTGTCCGGGTTGTAGCGGCCGAGCACGACGTTCGCGTCGCTGGTGGTCGGCCGGTCGCCGCCGCGGCCGTAGCACGCCGGGCCGGGCAGGGCGCCCGCGCTCTCCGGGCCGACCCGCATGGTCCCCGACCCCTCGTCGAGCCAGATGATCGAGCCGCCGCCCGAGCCGATCGACTCGATCAGCAGGCGGGGCATGAAGAAGGTGTACTGGTTGATGACCGTGTCGGTCGCGGTCAGCGCGACGCCCTCGTGGATCAGCCCGACGTCGAAGCTGGTGCCGCCCATGTCGCAGGCGATGACGTCGCGGTGCCCGAGCATGTCGGCCAGGAAGGCGGCGCCGGTGACGCCGCCGACCGGCCCCGAGCCGATGGTGAAGAGCGGCGACTCGGCCGCCTGGGCGGCGGGGACCACGCCCCCGGCCGCCTGCATGATCAGCAGGGGCTGCGCGTAGCCCTTCGCGGTCGTGGCCTCGTCGAGCCGGCGCACGTACGTCGAGGTGACCGGGCCGATGAAGCAGTTGATCGCCGCGGCGGCGGTGCGCTCGTACTCCCCCGGCTTGGCGATCAGCTCGTGGGCGCACGAGACGAAGACCTCCGGGGCCATCTCCTGGACCATCGCCTTGACCCGGCGCTCGTGGTCGGGGTTGACGAAGCCCCACAGGAAGCTGATCGCGATCGCCTCGACGCCGTCGTCCAGCAGCTCCCGGATCGCCTGCCGCGCCTCGTCCTCGTTCAACTCGAGGAACACGTCGCCGGCCCAGTCGATCCGCTCGGAGACCTCCTTGATGAAGGCGGGCGGCACGATCGGGTCGGGCTTGCGGTGGCGCGAGACGTGCAGCAGGCGCTCGATCGGCAGGCCCGCAGAGCGGCCGAACGAGCGCATCATGATGAGCGCGTCGCGGTGGCCGCGGGTGGTGATGAGGCCGGTCCGGGCGCCGCGCATCTGGACGAGCACGTTGGTGCCGACGGTCGTGCCGTGCAGCAGCAGGTCGGTCTGGGAGAGCAGCTCCTCCACGCCGAGGCCCGCCCGCCGGCCGGCCTCCTCGACGGCCGCCATGAACCCCTGGGAGAAGTCCGGCGGCGTGGATGACGCCTTCGCCAGCGTCACGGTGCCGGACTCGTCCATGATCACGCAGTCGGTGAACGTTCCACCGATGTCGACGCCGCAGTAGTAGCCCATCGTGCTCCCGTTGCCGTGGCCCGAGATCACGGCGCGACGGCGGCTCCGGTCGCCGGGGCCCCCTCTCGCCGATCGAAGCCGGTCCATCTTTTCGACCAAACGACCGTTTGGCAAGAGGTCGAAGGTCACGAGGGCCGGAGGGGCCCTCCGCGGCTCGCGGCCTCGGCGATCTCGCGCGCCTCGGCGATCGCGCTGGCGATGTCCCGCGGGGCGCGCGCGTCGCCCACGCGCACGACGTCCGGCTCCCCGCCGGCGAGGTCCGGAGGCACCACCGGGTGCAGCGGCTCGGCGACCACGACCCCGTCCGCGGGGAGCAGCTCCCCCTCGTCGCGCGCGCCGCCGGTGCGCCGCACCACGACCCCGTCCGCCGCGAGGCGCAGCGCCCGGCCCCGCACCAGGGCGCCCCCGGCGCGCTCCAGCCGGACGAGGAGCGCCCGCGCGGCGAGCCCGCTGGTGTCGGCGCCGGGCCGGCCCCGCTCGACGACCGTCACGGCCGCGCCGCCGGCCGCCAGCCGCAGGGCCAGGGCCAGCCCGCGCTGCCCCCCGCCGAGCACCACGGGGCGCCGCGGGGGGCCGGGGGTGCCGAGGGTGGACGGCGCGCCGCGCATGAGGTCCTCGAGCGTCCACGCCGGCAGCGCGTCGTATCCGTCGAGGACCGGGGGCGCGGACGCCGCCCCCGTCGCGACCACCAGCAGGTCGGGCGCCAGGTCCGCGAGGTACGCGCCGTCGGCCTCGACGCCGCGGCGCACCTCGACGCCCGCCGCCCCCAGCCGCCCCTCGAACCACGCCACCAGCCGGCCCAGGTGGGCCAGGACGGGGGTCCGCGCGGCCAGGCGCACCGCGCCCCCCAGCGCGTCCTCGCGCTCGACCAGGACCACCCGGTGACCGAGCTCGGCGGCCCGGCACGCGGCCTCCATCCCGGCGGGGCCGGCGCCGGCGACCACGACGCGGCGGGCGGGGCGGGCGCGGGGGGCGGGCGGTCGCCGCTCGCGCCCCACCTCCGGGTTGACGGCGCACGAGATCGCCTCGCCGAACTGGAGCATCCCCGCGCACGCCTGGACCGTCGCGATGCAGGGGCGGATCGTCTCGGGCCGGCCCGCCGCGGCCTTCGCGACCCAGTCGGGGTCGGCGATCAGCGCGCGGCCGAGGGCCACGGCGTCGCAGTCGCCGCGGCGCAGGGCGGCCTCGGCCGCCGCGGGGCGCACGATGCGGCCGACCCCGATCACCGGGATGCCCACCGCACGGCGCACGCGGGCGGCCGCCGCGAGGAAGATCCCCTCCGGGTCGTCGAGCAGCGGGATCGAGTACGGCACCGAGCCGTAGACGCCGCCCGAGACCACCAGGCCGTCGGCGCCCGCGGCCTCGAAGCGCGGCGCGACCGCCACGGCGTCGTCGACGGTCAGGCCGCCCGGCACGTGGTCGGCGCCGTTCATGCGGACGGTGACGGCCGCCCCGGGGGCGGCGGCGCGGACGGCGGCGATCACCTCGGTGCCGAAGCGCGCCCGCTCCGCCGCCGTCGCGCCGCCGTAGCCGTCGTCGCGCAGGTTGCTGTCGGGGGAGAGGAACTGGCCGATCAGGTAGCCGTGGCCCGCGTGGATCTCCAGGACGCCGAAGCCGGCCTCGGCGGCCGCGCGCGCGGCCCGCGCGAACGCCGCCACGACCTCGGCGATCTCCCCCTGCGACAACGCGTGCGGGACCTCGCGCACGTGGGCGCGGGGCGGGACGGGCGACGGCGCGACGGGCTGCGTCCCGGTCAGCCGGCGCGACGCCTGGCGGCCGCCGTGGCCCAGCTGCAGGCCGGCGACCGCGCCGCCCTCCCGGATGGTCGCCGCCAGCGGGACCAGCGCCTGGGCCGCGTCCGCCCGCCACATCCACGGGAGGCGCTCCTCGACCCGCCCCCCGGGGGCCACGGCACCGAAGCCCACCACCACGACGGCCGGTCCGTCGCTGCGCGCCCGGAAGTACGCGAGCGCGTCGTCGTCGGGGGCGCCGTCCCGGAATCCGAACCCCGTCGTCATGCCCGAGAGCACCACGCGGTTGCGCAGCGTCAGCGGCCCGAGGGCGAGCGGGGAGAGGAGGGATTCGCACACGGGACCCTGGACGGCTTTCTACCAAACGATAGGTTGATTTACGATGGTCGCCACAGGTCCCGGACGCGAGGTGACGAGGGTGAGGACATGACCGACAGGATCGGCCTGCTGCGTGGCCAGGGCTACGACCTGGGGCAGTACGCGACGCGCTACCCGGCGGACCGGCGAAGCATGGTGCGCGTGCTCGCCGACCAGGCGCGCGAGCGCGGCGACGCGACGTGGCTCGTCTTCGACGGCACGGACGAGCTGAGCTTCGCCGACGCCGACGCGATGGCGAACCAGGTCGCCCACGCCGTGATCGACACCGTGGGCGGGGGCGCCCACGTCGCGCTCCTCATGCGCAACCAGCGCGAGTTCATGCCCGTCTTCTACGGCGCGATGGCCGCCGGAGGGGCGGCGGTGCCCCTCAACGCCGACGCCCGCGGGCCGCTGCTCGAGTACGTGATCGAGCGCTCCGACGCGCGCCTGCTCGTCTCCCGGGCCGACCTGCTCGAGCGGCTGGTGGAGCTCGACGGGCTCGGCCAGGTGGAGCGGGTGCTCGTGGTGGGCGGCGACGGCGGCCACCCCGCCTCGGTGGCCGGCGTGCCCGTCTCCCCCTTCGAGGAGTGGATCGCCGGCCGGCCGGCGACGAGCCCGGGGGAGCCGCCGCCCGGCCACGAGGTGGCGCTGATCCAGTTCACCTCGGGGACGACGGGGCGCTCGAAGGGCGTCGTCTACCCGCACCAGTTCCTGTACCTCTACTCGGCGATGCTCAGCGATTCGCT
>DASSBX010000463.1:0-3952 GCA_035698305.1 Miltoncostaeaceae bacterium
AACGCCCACGGCCGGCGCCTCGCCGCGGAGGGCGCCGACGTCGTCGAGGTGGGGGGCGAGTCGCTCCGCTTCTCGGAATGGACGCCCGTGGACGTGGAGGCCGGGCGGGTGGTGCCGGTCATCGAGGCGCTCGCCGCCGAGCTGGACGTGCCGGTCGCCGTCGACACGTTCAAGCCGGAGGTCGCCCGCGCCGGCATCGCGGCGGGCGCCGCGATCCTCAACGACCCCACCGGGCTCCGCGAGCCGGGGATGGCCGCCGTCGCCGCAGAGGGCGGCGTGGGGGTGGTGCTCACCCACTTCTTCGGCGAGCCCAAGGTCCGGCCCAGCGACTTCCCCGACGTGGACGTCCCCGCCGCCGTGGCCGCGTGGGCCCGGGACGCCCTGTCGCGGGCGGAGGAGGCGGGGATCCCGCCGGAGCGGATCGTGATCGACCCGGGGGTGGGCCTGGGCAAGTCGCCGCCCCAGGACCTGGACCTGCTGCGGCGGATCGACGAGGTGGTCGCCGTCGGCCGGCCGGTCTTCGTCCCGATCTCCAACAAGAAGGTGCTCGGCGCGCTCACCGGGCTGCCCGCGCCGGACCGCCTGCCCGCCACCACCGCCGCGCTCACGTGGTGCCGGGCGCGTGGCGCCACAGTCTTCCGGGTACACGACGTGGGGTTCCTGCGGGCCGCGATGGACGTGGCCGACGCGCTCGTGACCGGCGTCCCAGCCCGGTGGCACGACGTACCGAAGTGATCGGGGCCGGTGTAGCCTCGCCAGGAGGGGGATCCGTCATGCACGCCCGTGAGAGGAGGGGGCCATGAAGCTCTTCATCGACACGGCCGACCTGGCCGACATCGAGACGATCGCGGGGTGGGGCGTCCTCGCCGGCGTCACCACCAACCCGACGCTGCTGGGCAAGGTCGAGGGTGATCCGGACGACATCTACCGCCGCGTCTGCGAGCTCGTGGACGGCCCGGTCTCCGCGGAGGTCGTCGCCGAGGCGCGCGGCGACATGGTCGAGGAGGGGAAGCGGCTCGCCGCCATCCACCCGAACATCGTGGTGAAGCTGCCGATGTCCGCCGAGGGCCTCGCCGCGACCAGCGCCCTGGCCAGGGAGGCCATCCGGGTCAACATGACGCTGGTGTTCACCGCCCCGCAGGCCCTGCTGGCCTCCGCGGCGGGCGCCGCCTTCGTGTCGCCGTTCCTCGGCCGCTTCGACGACATCGGCGAGGACGGCCTGGAGCACCTCCGCGAGATCGTCGAGGCGCTCGAGGCGTCGCTCTACGACACCGAGGTCATCACCGCGTCCGTGCGGAATCCCGTGCACGTGACGGAGGCGGCCCGGATGGGCGCCCACATCGCCACGATCCCCCCGAAGGTCTTCTACCAGATGCTCCAGCACCCGCTCACGCAGAAGGGGATCGACACGTTCACCAGCGACTACCGGGCCCGCCTCGAGCGCGGCGCGAAGGCGTAGCCCGTGGCGGTCACGCAGGACACGTGGAAGCACAACGTCCGCGCCGTCGGCTTCCTGAAGGTCACGGAGCGGGCGGCGATCGAGTCGGCCCGGTGGCTGGGGCGCGGCGACAACCACGCCGCCGACCAGGCGGCCGTCGATGCGATGCGCGCCGAGCTGGGCGCGATGCCGATCACCGGGACGGTGGTCATCGGCGAGGGCCAGAAGGACGAGGCGCCGGAGCTGTACGTCGGGGAGGTCCTCGGCGAGGGCGGCATGACCTGCGAGATCGCGGTCGACCCGCTCGAGGGCACCGACCTGGTGGCCCGTGGCGACGACGGCGCGGTGGCGATCTGCGCCATCGGCGAGCCGGGCGGCCTGCTGCCCGCGCCGGACATCTACATGCAGAAGCTGGTGGTGGGCGCCACGGCGAAGGGGCGCGTGGACATCAACGCCCCGATCCGCGAGACGATCGAGATCGTGGCGCGCTGCTACGGCCGCGCGGTGCGCGACACCACCGTGATCGTGCTCGACCGGCCCCGCCACGCCGAGCTCATCCAGGAGATCCGCGACGCCGGCGCCCGCATCCGCCTGATCCCCGATGGCGACATCACCGCCAGCCTTTCGGTCGCGGTGCGCGGCACCGGTGACCACATGTACGTCGGCATGGGCGGCTCCACGGAGGGGGTCATCACCGCCGCCGCGCTCGAGTGCCTGGGCGCCGAGATCCAGGCGAAGATGTGGCCGCGCCACGACGAGGACCTGGCCAAGATGGCCGAGTTCGGCATGGACGACCCCGCGACGGTGTACGGCACCCGCGACCTCGCGCCCGACCCGCTGTACGTGATCGCCACCGGCGTCACGGACGGGAGCCTGCTGAAGGGCGTCCGCTATTTCGCTGACGGGGCGCGAACGCACTCCATCGTGATGGACTTGGTGGGCAACACCGTGCGGTTCGTGGACACCGTCCACCTGCTCTCGCCGGCCATCATCCGCGAGATCCACCTGTAGGAGGCTCATCACATGAGCGACGACAGCGACTTCCCCTTCTCCTTCGCATTCGGCGAGGGGGCCGGGGAGGAGTTCAAGGAGCGCCTCAAGGAGCTCATGCGGGCTCAGCGCGAGGCGTTCGAGGAGATGCAGGCCGAGTCGGGCGGGCAGCCCCTGACCGGCGTCGACCGCTGGCAGGTCATCCAGCAGGCGGTGCTGATGGCGTCGGCCGGGCTGCGGGCGCTCCAGCCGCAGGCGACGCCGGACGAGGCCGCCGACGCGATGGGCCTGCTGTTCGCCCGCTCCCTCGCCGCCCTCCAGGGGGCGCTCCACCCGAGCGACTGACCCGCCCGCCCCGGCACCGCCGGGGCGGGTCCACCGCGGATGAACCGGAGCTCTCCGCCCGCCCGCTGAGCTTCTCCCGCAGCCGGCCGCCGCGCGCGGTGTGCGGAGGTCGCGATGCACGCGACGCCGCGGTTCGCGTGGTGCGCTAGACGCCGTCCGGGGAGTGGACGCCGTTCATCTGGCCGCCGAGGTGCAGCTCCACGCTGGCGCCCTGCAGCATGGCGGCGGTGGTCTCGGCGAACCGGCGGAGGCTTCGTACCTCGCCGGCCAGGTCGGCGATCTGGTCGTGGGTCGAGCGCCAGCTCGTCCCGATCAGGTCGACGAGCCGCTCCATGTCCTCCACGAGCGCCTGACGCTCGCGGGCGGCGTCCTGGGCGAGGGCGGTGCGCAGGCTGTCCATGTCGCGCTCGCGCTCGCGGGCCCGGGACCGGATGGTCTGCAGGTCGTTCTCGAGGCGGCGGACCGCCTCCAGCACCTCCTGCGGCGTCTGCGCCCTCACCGCCGGTACGCCGTCCCGGACCAGTCGGGCAGCGCAGGCTCGTCCGCGGCCGGCTGGCCGGTGGTGGCGCTCCGGTAGCGGAAGCCGTGGCCCTCGTCCCACACCGGGATGATCCGGCCGTCGGTGATCTGCTGGTCGATCCACGCTCCGCGGAAGATCAGCCGCCGCAGCCAGTGGACGACGTCCCGTCCCTGCCACTCGAGCGTCGTGCGGTGCCGGTCGATGTGGGCCGCGAGCGGGCTCGACGGCCGCGCGATCCGCCCGTGGGCGGCGAGCGCCACCAGGTCGCGCAGCTCCGCAGGGCCGAGCGCGGAGCGGGGGAGCAGCCCCAGGCGCACCGACGCCGCCCCGGTCCGCGACGCGAAGTCGTCCGCGTTGAACCGGAAGCGGACTCCCTCGATCTCCACGGCGAAGTCGTGGCCGCTGGAGTAGTCGGGTGACAGGGGCGCCTGACCCATCGGCCCGAATGTAGCAACGGGGTTCGGACGGCCTGTCAGACCGCCGTGCAGCGCCCATCCCAATCGTCCGGACGACCGTTCCTCGACCCCCGTTCAGGTGTCCCCGACCCCTCCGGTTGGGAGCATCCCGCCCGTGAGCGCCCGAGCCGTGGCACTTCTCGTCGTGCTGACCCTCACGGTCGCCGGCTGTGGCGGGGGCGACCCGGGCGCGGGGGAGTCCGG
>DASSBX010000464.1:0-8542 GCA_035698305.1 Miltoncostaeaceae bacterium
GCCTTCGCCGTCGGTCTGGCTCATGATCACGTTGCCGTTGTAGCGGTCCCGCTCGACGGCGCCGTTGGGCCGAGTAGTGGTGACGCTGCCGTCGTCGGCGTAATCGAAGCTGGTCACGCCGCCCTCAGCGTCCTCCTGAGAGATCACCCGGCCAGAATCGTCGTAGGTGTTGGTCGCCACCACGACCTCG
Source organism: Miltoncostaeaceae bacterium (assembly GCA_035698305.1). Classification (GTDB taxonomy): domain Bacteria; phylum Actinomycetota; class Thermoleophilia; order Miltoncostaeales; family Miltoncostaeaceae; genus Miltoncostaea. The sequence continues at coordinate 191 of DASSBX010000464.1, forward strand.
TTGGCGTCCTGGATCTGGCTCAGGCGCAGGTCGGCGCTGCCCGGAGCGGCGTAGACGTAACCGGTCTCGCCGTCGAGCACGTCGGTGACGCCGACCAAGGGCGCCACGAGCGTGTCTGCATAGTGGTACTCGATGCTCCGCCCGTCAGTTAGCTCGACGCTAACCAGGCGCGTGCGCTCGAGCGCGCCGGCCGGCACCTCGTCGTAGGTGAACGTGGCCACCCGGCCGGCCTGGTCGGTGATCGTGTGCAGGGCGCCCGCGCTATAGCCAAAGCTGAGCCCGTTGCCGAAGCGGTCGATCATCGCCGTCGGCTTACCGGTCGACCGGCTGTAGAGGGTCTCGGAGCCCTCGGCCGTGCGCAGGTGGAACACCCCGGAGTCGAGTGTCAGTGTCGAACGGATCCCGGGCGGGGTGATGTAGTCGCCAGAGTCCTCGAAGAAGACCGCCTGCTGGCCGTCGGTCGCGGTAACGGTTACGTTGCCGTCGCCGTCCTCGGCCACCTCGGTCTGGTAGGCGTGGCGCCACTTGGGCCCGAGTGGCGAATTGACGCTCGCGTCGGTCGCGGGAAGATTCGACTGGTAGGTGCGGGTCAGCTCGAAGGGCACGCCGACCCCGGGCAGGGACAGGTCGGTGTACTGCTCTACTAAGGCGCCAGTCGCGGTGTTGACCGGGTCGCCGCGCAGGATGTTCAGGCAGGTGCTCGGCTGCAGGTTGTTCTCGCAGATGCCCCAGGTCTGCTCGAGCGGCAGGGGCATCTGGTAGTGGGTCGGGTCGAAGCGGTGGTTCAGCCAGCCGCGCAGCTCGCTCATGCGTGGGTCCTCGAGGGCTGCCCGGAAGCCAGCCAGCATGGTCGCGTCAGAGGGCGGCGTCGACTCACCGGGGTGCCATTTGTTCGTGCCGGTGACGGTCCCATTCCACGGCAGGCCCGGCGTCCAAGGCTTGGCATTCGAGTGCCAGATCTGCTTCCGGATGTCGAGCTCGTCGCGGAAGTAGAAGAAGCAGCCAGCGTCCACGCTCTGGTTGTTGACCACCTCCGGGCAACCGCTGGAGCTCGTCACCTCCTCGCCGCCGTTGGCGTGGAAGCTGGCGATGAGGGCCCACTCCCAGTAGCTGGGCGGCGGCGACGGGGCGGTCGCCGATACGCGGCAATCGGCCCCGGCTCCACCGTTGGTCCAGATCAGCGCGTACTCGAAGCGGCTGCTGGTTTGGCTGAAGCCGGTTGGGCAGCGGTAATCGCCGGGCTTGCGGCGCTCCCAGGCGAAGTCCCAGGACGCGCTCCAGTCGATGCCGGCCTGCTGCCACTCTGAACCGGTCTGGTTCTCATGGAGACTCGGTTAGCTGGTTTTCGCCAGCTCGGGACTCGTGATCTGACGGTAGTGGGTGGCCTCGTACTCGGCCGGCGGGACGTCGCCGATCTCGCGGTGAAGGCGCCGGTGATTGAACCAGTCGACCCACTCGAGGATCGCCAGCTCCAGATGGTCGAGGTTGCGCCAGGGGCCGTGGCGGCGGTGCAGCTCGGTCTTGAACAGGCCGATCACCGACTCGGCCAGGGCATTGTCGTAGCTGTCGCCGACGCTGCCGACCGACGGGGCCGCGCCGATCTCGCCGAGCCGCTCGGTGTAGCGAATTGCGACGTACTGGCTGCCGGCATCTGAGTGGCAGACGAGGCCCTCGGCGATCTCGTCGCGGCTCCAGATCGCCATCTCCAGGGCGTCGAGGACCAAATCGGTGCGCATCGAGGTGTCCGCGCGCCAGCCGACGATGCGCCGTGAGAAGACGTCGATGACGAAGGCGACATAGACGATGTGGGCCCAGGTGGCGGCGTAGGTGAAGTCGGCGACCCAGAGCCGGTTGGGCCGCTCGGCGACAAAGCGCCGATCGACCAGGTCCGGCGCCCGCTCGGTGCGTGGGTCCGAGATGGTGGTGCGCTTCACCTTGCCGCGCACCACCCCGGCGATGCCGAGCTCGCGCATCAGCCTTCCCACCTGGTCGCGGCCTACCGCGACGCCCTCGCGGCGGAGCTGACGCCAGACCTTGTGGCGGCCGTAGACGCGGTAGTTGGAGTCGTAGACGCGCGTGACGTGCGGCTTCATGGCGGCGTCGCGCAGCGCGCGGGCCGAGGGCGGGCGCGAGCGGGCGGCGTAGTAGGTCGAGGGGGCGACCCCGAGCGTGCGACAGATCGGCTCGACCCCGTACTGATCGCGATGCGTGTCGATGTAGGCGCTCACCGCTTCGGTCGGGGGTCGAGCTCCCCCGCGAAGAAAATCGAGGCCGACTTGAGGATCTCGTTGGCGCGACGCAGCTCGCGGTTCTCTCGCTCCAGCTCCTTGATCCGCTCACGCTCGCTGCTGGTGGTGCCGGCACGGCGGCCGGTGTCGATCTCGGCCTGGCGGACCCAGCCGCGTAGGGCCTCGCGGTGAACTCCGAGCTGGTCGGCGACCCTGGCTATCGAGCCGTGCGACTCGCCTTCGGCGCGGACCTCGAAGACCATCCGCACCGCGCGTTCACGCAGCTCATCGGGATACTTCCTGGGGGCGGGCATGCTCTGGATCCTTTCCTGGATTCAGAGCCTCCATCAACCCCAGACCGGTTCACTCCAGCCGCTGCCAAAGCCCCTGTGATCCCCAGGTGTCAAAGAGCCAGTTCGCGCTCTGCGGCATATCCACCGGGTAGCTCATGCCGGCATCATTCGAGTAGTAGAGCGGCGGCGCGGCCCGGACCAGCGAGCGCCCGTAGGCCAACTCGGCCAGGATCGCCTGGGCGGGCTGCTTCTTAGTGTCGTCGAGGGCTTCGAGGGCCGTGAAGTCCGAGGAACTCGTCGACCGCACGGCGATGATGTCCATCAACCGCGCGTCGTTGGAGGAATCGAAGGCGGGTTCGGTGGCGCCCGCGACAGGGGGGACCAACAGCAGGCTGAGGCAGGCGAGTCCGGCCAGCCAGCGCACCAGGTGGCCCACAGAGCGCCGTCCCCCGGTAGGCCTCGAAGACATCCCCTTCACGCCCACGCCTACCACACTCACGCCTACCACACAGCACCGCGACGGCGCGCCCTCCTCGCCCGCGGAGCCTGAGCCGTTATCGGGCCAGGCACAGTGCCGGGTCGCGTCCATCAAGGTGTTGCGCGAAGGCGGATCGCCAAGATTCTCGAGCTCGTCACTGACCTGGCTTCTCCGACGGTAGGGGTTCGGCAGCGCCCGGCTTTCATTCAGGAGGAATGCGTACAGAAATCCGTCTCGCCACTCCATTCTCGATCCCAGTTGATTTCCGTAACGTGCGGCGATCTAGGTGGGAATCCCGCCGGAAACGCAACATGCCGCCGCAGTGCGACACGCTCCCAGCCGAGGCGCGCCCCGAACCGACAGCGTCCGTGAGGGAGCTTGCCCGCGTGCGCTCATCGGGCCTTTGCCCGTGGCGTCGAGATCGCGCCCCGTGATGCGCTGGAGGGCGTCCAGCTGGTCGGCATCGAGCAATGCACGAACTCACCACCGGCGGACGCTCCGGAGCGCCACAGCCTCTTGCGGGCGAGGTTCGACTCCACGCACGCCCGATCCGACGCAAAGCGCCACCGTCTTCTTGCGCCGCCGCCGCCGGCGTCATCGCCTCGAGGACCCTGGCCTGGGCGAAACCGTGCTCCACCAGCGCGCCGATGGCGGTCGCCCGTGGTTGGTGCCAGGTCCACCCCACTCATCGGCCCGCCGGGGTGGTAACAAGGTGACAACGAGACACGCAGAGACGCCCCGAGGCGCGTCGCCTCGGCGAGAGCGGACTGACCGGTCCAGGACTACGATTGCGAGAGGCCCCGAGGGGGTCAGAGGCCGTCCAGGGGTGCTTTTAATCCCAAGGTCGTAGGTTCGAGCCCTACACGGCCCATCGGCGAGGACGCCCGGTCACGCCGCCCATCGCGGGCGGAGGGATGGGCGGCAAATATGGCCGCGCCGCCTCGACCGGTCCGGGAGGCGGCGCGGCCCCCGCCCTCGGCGTCCGGCCGAGGTGCCCAGCGGGGTGCCCCCCCTGTGACCCGCGCCGGCACCGCCCACTCATCCGACGTTCCCTGCGGACATCGCTGTCGCAGAATGGTACGGCGGCGTACCGGGCCCTCAGTCGGTGAGCGTGAAGCGCTCCAGCACCCCGCACAGCGTCAGCACCCGGCGGGCCGCCTCGCCCGGCTGGAGCTCCAGCCGCCGGTCGGCGTCGTCGGCGGCGACCTGGGCCGCCAGCAGGCGCTGGACGCCGGTGGAATCCATGTAATCGAGGCCACGGAGGTCGAGGACGAGCCGCTCGGCGTCCGACTCCAGCAGCGCGTCGAGCGCGTCGCGCATGTCGTGCTCCACGGCCAGATCGACCTCTCCCACCAGGCGCAGCACCGCGGTGGAGCCCGACTCGTGCAGGTTGGCGGCGAACATCGGGAACGCCGGACGGGAGGGTGGCGAGTCGGTCGGGGCCCCCTCCCCCGGCGCCGGGTCCGGACGGCGCTGGTTGAACATGGGATGGTGATGTCTCACCCGCTCACGGGGTAAACCTCCCGTGTCGATGCCAGACCCGTTGTCACGCGGCGCGCTGCAGGAGCGCGTCTTCCAGACGCTCCTCGACGCCGCCGCGCGCGTGTTCGCGCGCCGAGGGTCGGCGGCCAGCATGAGCGACGTCGCCACCGAGGCGGGCGTCGCCCGCGCCACCGTGTACCGCTACTTCGGCAGTCGCGGGGCCCTGGAGACGGCGGTCGCCGAGCGCGGGGTGGAGCAGGCACGCGGCGCGCTGCTCGCCGGCCGGATCGAGGAGGTCGATGTCGCCGAGGGGATCCGCCGTGCGGTGCGGACGCTGCACGACATGGACGAGCGATTCGTGGTGATGCTCCGCCGCCGCGGCGACGGGGACCTGCCCGCGTTCGACGCGGGCGTGGCGGGCCCGCTGCGGCGGCTGCTCGACGCGGGCCAGCGCTCGGGCGCCATCCGGGGCGACGTCTCCGCGGCCTGGCTCGCCGAGTCGCTGCTGGGGCTGGTGGCCCACGCGGTGGCGGTGCCGCCCTCCACGGGTAAGGAGGACACGCTCGCGGCCATCGCCGGGCTGTTCCTGGACGGGGCCGGCACCGCCGGACGCGAGCACCGGGCGGGCCGACCACGGTCCGCCAGAGCGGGAGGCGACGATGGATGAGCACCGGACCGCGGGGCCCGCGCCGGCCGAGGTGGCCGGCGACGACCGCATCCTGCACGAGCTGGTCACCCACCTGCGCAACGAGCGCCCGGCGCTCCGCCAGGAGTGGGCGCGGCGGATCACCGACGCGTCGCTGCTGTCGGTGATGACCCAGAGCGAGGTGTTCTCCGAGGTGACCGCGGCCTACGACAACTACGTGTCGGCGCTCGAGACGGGGAGCGTCGAGACCCTGCAGACGTATGCGCGCGACCTGTCGGAGCGCATCATCCCGCGAGGGGTCGACACCGACGAGGTCCTCGGGATCGTGTTGCTGCTGCGCGACGTGCTCGCCCGGTCGCTGTTCGTGCGCTACCAGGACGACCGCGAGATGCTGGACCGCGTGCTGGACGCCTACGAGCCGGCCGCCAACCGGATCGCGGTGACGGTGGGCGTCAGCTTCGTCCAGGAGCGCGAGCGCGTCATCCGCGAGCAGCAGGTGGCGATCCAGGAGCTCTCGACGCCCGTCCTGCAGGTGCGGGAGCGGCTGCTGATCCTCCCGATCATCGGCATGCTCGACTCGGACCGCGCCCGCCAGCTCACCGAGCAGCTCCTGGGCGCCATCCAGTCGCACCGGGCGCGCGTGGTGGTGATCGACATCACGGGCGTCGCCACCATCGACGTGACGGTGGCGAACCACCTCGTGCAGACGGTCGAGGCGTCCCGGCTGATGGGTGCGAGCGCGATCATCACGGGCCTGTCCTCCCGGATCGCGCAGACGCTCGTCGACCTGGGCGTCGACCTCAGCATGATGCGAACGGTCGGAGACCTGCAGGGCGGCCTGGAGGAGGCCGAGCGGCTCCTGGGCCACCGCCCCGCCGAGGCCGAGGACGTCGCCCGCGAGCCGGTCGGGGGCTGACCCGGGGGGTCACGGGATGCGCGTCGCCGTCCTCCGCCAGGGCGACTACCTGATCGCATCGATCCAGTCCGACCTGACCGACTCGGAGGTCGTGGCGCTCCGGGAGCTCCTGCTGGAGCGCGTGGGCCGCTTCCGGTGCCGCGGCGTGATCGTGGACGTCGCCGCCCTCGACGTCATCGACTCGTTCGTCGCGCGCGCCCTCGCGTCGATCGCGACCACGGCGCGTCTGCGGGGCGCGGACACCGTCGTCGTCGGGATCCGCCCGGACGTGGCGATCGCCATGGTCCACTTCGACATCGACCTGCACCCCCTGCGCGCCGCGCTGGACCTCGACGAGGGGCTCGCCGCCCTCGACACCCTCACGGGGGGCTCGCGCGATGCCCGATGAGGTCCGCGTGTCGATCGCGTCGGACGCCGACCTCGTCCCCGCCAGGGCGGAGGCGCGCGCCCTGGCCACGGAGCTCGGGTTCACCCGGACGGACGCGACCCTGATCGCCACCGCGGTGTCCGAGATCGCGCGCAACATCGTGGTGCACGTGGGGGTGGGGGAGATCCGGATGTCGCCCATGCTGGAGGACCAGCGGCGGGGGCTGCGGGTGGTCGCCGTCGACGAGGGGCCGGGCATCCGCGACATCGAGCAGGCGCTGGAGCACGGCGTCACCTCCCACCGGGGGCTCGGTCTGGGACTGTCGGGCGCGCGCCGGCTGATGGACGACTTCGAGATCCGGACGCTCACCCCAGGCGGCACGACGATCGCCATGACGAAGTGGCGCGTCCTCGACGAGCTGGAGCGGCTCCGCGAGGACCGCCGCCGTGACGTGCGGACCGACGACGGACGGCGATGACCAGCCCGGACGCCTTCACGGCGGCCTACGGCGACGGGCTGCGCGGCTACCTGCTCGTCGGCGGCGAGGGGCAGCTGACCGCGGCGTACGAGCTGGGGCGCAGGGCCCTCGCCGAGGGCGTGACGGTGCTGGACCTCTCCGACATCCACCACGACGTCCTGATCGCCTCCATCGACGGCGACGACGGGGCGCGGGACGTCGTCGCCGCGGGCCGCGACTTCCTGCGGGAGGCGCTGTCGGCGTTCGAGATGGCGCGGCGCGGCTTCGACGACGCGCGCCGCCAGGTGGTGTCCGCCCAGCGGGACGCCGCGATGATCCGCCGGCTGGCGGAGCTGCTGGCCGACGCGCCGGCCGCCGACGACCCCCTCTGGCCGGACGAGGTGGCCCGGCTGCTCGCCGAGCAGGCGCGGCACCTGTGCCGCGCGGCGTCGTCGGCGGTGACGCTGGGCGACGGCCACGGCGCCGTGGTCGCCGTCGAGCACGACCCCGAGGCCGGCGGGTGGGCCACGCTCGTCCGCCATCCCGCGCTGCGCGACCGGGTCGCCGGGCTGCGGGAGCCCGTGCGGCTGGACGGCTCGGACCTGGCCGCCGACCCGCTGATGCAGGCGCTCGCCGCCGCGTCGCCGGTGGCGCGGACCCTGACCGGTTGGATGGTCGTCCCGATGCTCGGCGCCGGGGTGCGCCTCGGGACGATCGAGCTCTTCGCGACCGGCGGGCGGGCCTTCAGCGGCGGTGACGCCGACGTCGCCCTCCACCTGGCGCTGCTGGCGACCGGGGCGCTCGAGCGGCGCGCGCGGGCGCGGGGAGAGGCCTGAGCGCGGTCAGCCGGACCGCTGCCGGACGTGCTCCGAGTCGTCCACGTCGTCGCGGAGGCCGGGCCCCAGGCGCAGGCACATGCCGTGGGCGGCGGCCACGGGCGCGATCTCGCCCACCGCGTACCTGGCGCCGTCGCGATGGCCGGCCACATACGCCTCCGCCACGATCGCGACGGCCTCCCCGGCCGTCAGGCCCGCCGAGGCGAGCTTCTCGTGGAGCGCGGCCAGGAGCGGCTCGAGCGATCCGCAGGCGATCGCCACTGCAGCGTCGTCGTGGGCCGGCACGGGGCCTCCTCGGTGGGGTCGGTGGTCGAAGACGTCGCGGGGATCCGTGACGTGCCGTGCGGTGCCCACCGCCCCGGGCGGTCAATCCGGGCGCGTCGCGGCGGGACGTCGACGCCGTACGGGCGACCCCGGGTCGGCCCGCGGAGGGCCCCTGGGCGGCGCCCGCCCCCTGGGCCCCGGGACGGCCGGCTCACCCTCGTGCTCGGGGCCCGCGACGAGCGCCACAGCAACGCGCGGGTGGTCGCGGAGCTCCTGCGCGACGACGCGACCTGAGCCGAGCGGCGCCGGCCGCGGGCGGCATGCCGCCGCTCATGCCGGCGCAGAGGACGGGCGGTCGCGCCTGCGCCGGCCCGGCCGATCACGC
>DASSBX010000465.1:0-11274 GCA_035698305.1 Miltoncostaeaceae bacterium
GGAGCGCCAGGCGGCGCGCGAGTCGCGCGACTTCGCCCGCGCCGACGACCTGCGCGACCGCATCCGGGCGCTCGGGTGGGAGGTCACCGACACCGCCGGGGGCCCGCGGGTCGCCCGGGGATGAGCCGGCCGGGCCGGGCAGGCGCCCGGGACGATGGGCGCGAGGCGGTCTACGGCCGCAACCCGGTGCGCGAGATGCTCGCCGCCGGGCGGCGGGAGGTCCACGAGGTCCACGTCCTGCCCCAGCTGGCGCGCGAGCCGTGGCTGGCGGGCATCGAGGCGCGCGAGGCGACGCGCGAGCGGCTGGCCCGGCTGGCCGGGACCGGCGACCACCAGGGCGTCGTGGCGCTCGCCGGGCCGTACCCGTACGTCGAGCCGGACGAGCTTCTGGAGCGGCCGGGTCCGCTGGTGTGCCTGGACGGCGCGCAGGACCCGCGCAACCTCGGGGCCATCGCCCGGACGGCCGAGGCGGTCGGCGCGGCCGGCATCGCGATCCCCCGTCGCGGCAGCCCGGGGGTCACGCCCGTGGTGGTGAAGGCCTCGGCGGGGGCTGTCGAGCACCTGGCCATCGCGCGGGTGGGGAGCATGACGGCGTTCGTCCACGACGCGCGCGCCGGCGGCGAGCGCCCGGCCGTCGGAGCCGAGCCGGAGAGCGGGGTCGACTACCGCGAGGTGCCGTGGCGCCGCGACGCGATCCTGGTGATGGGCGCCGAGGGGGCGGGCCTGCGGCCCGCCGTCGCCGCCGTCTGCGACCACCTGGCGCGCATCCCGATGTCGGGCCGGGTCGCGTCGCTGAACATCTCGGTGGCGGCCGCGATCCTCCTGTTCGAGACATATCGCACAGTGAATTAACGCAATTTGCGTACATGTCGCGTTGACCTCGGTTGCCGGAGTCAGTAGAACTGCCGCCAACACCGGTCCTTCAACGCTTGAGTTCAACCTGAGAGTTCCCGGTTGAGCCGAGAGGAACCCCATGAGCATCGCGCTTTCACGAGCACAGGCCGCCTCCCGAGGGCGAGGTGACCGCTCAGAGGGGGGTCACCCTCAACCTTGGATCGAGGTCCAGGATCGGGCCCTGATCACCCGGGCCAGGGCCGGTGACGCGGCCGCGATGGACCGCCTGATCGAGCGATATCGCGGATTCGTGCGGATGAAGGCCTCGGCCTACTTCCTGGCGGGCGGCGAGAGCGAGGACCTCATCCAGGAGGGCCTGATCGGCTTCTTCAAGGCCGTGCGCGACTACCGCGTCGACCGCGAGGCGTCGTTCCGCTCGTTCGCCGAGCTCTGCGTGACCCGCCAGATCATCACCGCCATCAAGACCGCCGCGCGCAACAAGCACGCGCCGCTCAACACCTACGTGTCGTTCAGCCACTCGCGCGCGGGCGCCAGCGGCGACCAGGAGATGTCGCTGGCGGAGGTCCTCCCCGGCGACCCCGTCGTCGATCCGGTCGTCCAGGTCATCTCCTCCGAGGAGCTCAAGAGCCTGGTGTCGTGCCTCGGCGAGTCGCTCTCGGACCTCGAGAGCGGCGTGCTCACCATGTACCTGGAGGGGCGCTCCTACGAGGAGATCGCCGCCCGCATGGACTGCACCCCGAAGACCGTGGACAACGCGCTCCAGCGCGTGAAGCGCAAGGTGCTGAACCACCTGCGCAGCCGCGAGGTCCTGGACCTCCGCTAGCCCACCTCGAAGCCCCGGATCCCCTCCGGGGGTTCGTCCTCGGTCGCGATCCGCTCGACGATCGCGTCGGGCGGGCCCTCGGCGGCGAACGCGACGAGGGCCTCCACCGCCGCCGGCGAGCCCTCGAACACGGCCTCGACGCTCCCGTCGTCCCGGTTCCTCGCCCAGCCGGCGACGCCGTGGGCCTCGGCGAGCCGGCGGGTGCTCTCGCGGAAGAAGACGCCCTGGACCGTCCCGTGCACGACGACGCGCCTGCGGACCGTGCTCACCCGCAGCGCGCGGCGCCGTCGGCGACCAGGGCGTCGATGTCGCCGTCGGCCAGGCCGAGCTCCAGGAGCACCTCGCGGGTGTCGGCGCCCAGGTGGCGGCCGGGGAAGCGGATCTCCCCGGGGCTGTCGGACAGCCGCACCACGGGGGCGGTCATGACGATGTCCCCGACCTCCTCGTCGACCACCCGCGCCAGTAGGCCCTCGGCCCACGCCTGCTCATCGTCGAACAGGTCGTCGCGCTCCCGCACGGGCGCGGCGGGCACGCCGGCGGCGGCCAGGTGCTCGTCCCACGCGGCGGTGGTGCGCTCCAGGAAGACGGGTGCGAACAACTCGACCAGCTCGGCCTCCCGGGTCACGCGGGCGGCGCGGTCGTCCCACGGCGGGCGCTCCAGCAGACCCGGCATGCCGACCGCCGCGCAGAAGCGGCCTGCGAGCCGCTCGGCGTAGGCGGCCACGGCGATCCACCCGTCCCGGGTGCGGTAGGCCCGGTAGAACGCCCGCGAGAACGTGGGCGTGCCGTGGCCGGGCAGCGACTCCACCCGCACCAGGGAGTGGGCGTTCAGCGCGACGGCGCTGCCGAGGATCGACGCGTCCACCCGCTGCCCGCGCCGGGTGCGGCCCCGGTCGATCAGGGCGGCCAGGATCGCGGTGCACGCCAGCAGGGGGAGGGCGGTGTCGTTGATCGGGATCGGCGAGCCCGCGGGCGGGCGCTCCGGGGTGGCGGCGCCGGGCGGCATGAAGCCGCCGAGTGCCTCCCCGAGCAGGTCGTAGCCGGGCCGCCCGCCGCGCGGCCCCTCCGTCCCGAAGGCCGAGAGCGCGCAGTAGACGAGCCCGGGGTTGAGGCGCCGGGCCTCCTCCCACCCGAACCCGAGCCGCTCCGGCACGCCGGGGCGCATGTTCGTGACGAGCACGTCGGCGCGGGCGATCAGGGCGTGCAGCACGTCGCGGGCGGCGGGCGCCGTGAGGTCGAGGCAGACCGCGCGCTTGTTGCGGTTCGCCTGCATGTGGTGGCGGCTCCGGTCGGGCTGCCCGGGCATGCGCTCGTGGCGGCGCCACTCGTCCCCCGTGGGGCGCTCCACCTTGATCACCTCGGCGCCGAGATCGCCGAGGTGCATGGTGGTCAGCGGGCCGGCCAGGTTGTGCGACAGGTCCAGGACCCGCAGGCCGTCGAGGGGGGGTGGGCTCACGGCCCGATGCTATCCTCGGCGCGTTCGCACGACGCGCGCGAGGAGCGGGAAATGGGCCTGATGGGGCGCTTCACGATGATCGTCAAGGCCAAGGCCAACAAGGCCCTGGACAAGGCCGAGGACCCCCGCGAGACCCTCGACTACTCGTACGAGAAGCAGCTCGAGCTGCTGCAGAAGGTCCGCCGCGGCGTCGCCGACGTCGCCACCAGCAAGAAGCGCCTCGAGCTCCAGGCAGGGAAGCTGGAGCAGAGCGTCGAGAAGCTGGACGGCCAGGCGCGGATGGCGCTGCAGCAGAACCGCGAGGACCTCGCCCGCGTCGCGCTGGAGCGCAAGAAGGGCGTCCAGCTCCAGCTGCAGAGCCTCGACGAGCAGCGCGCCCAGCTGCAGGCCGAGCAGGACAAGCTCGTGCTCGCCGAGCAGCGCCTCACCTCCAAGGTGGAGGCGTTCCGGACGCGCAAGGAGACGGTCAAGGCCCAGTACACCGCCGCCGAGGCGCAGGCCAAGATCGGCGAGGCGTTCTCCGGCGTCTCCGAGGAGATGGCCGACGTCGGCATGGCGATGGAGCGCGCCGAGGGCAAGGTCGAGACGAGGCGCGCCCGCGCGGGCGCGATCGACGAGCTGCTCGAGTCCGGCGCCCTCACCGACGTGAGCGACGGCCGCGACTCGATCGACCGCGAGCTCGAGAAGCTGTCGCTGTCGAGCGGCGTCGACGACGAGCTCGCCCGCCTCAAGGCCGAGATCGGCCCCGGCGACCAGGCGGCCGGCCAGATCGGGGAGGGCGAGTCGAAGTGATCGTCCGCATCCTCGGCGAGGGCCAGTACCGGCTGGACGAGGCGGCCTTCGAGGCGGTCCACGCGGCCGACGACCGGGCGCAGGCGGCCGCCGACGCCGACGACGACGCGGCGTTCCGTCAGGCGCTCGGCGAGCTGCTGGACATCGTGACCGGCCGCGGGGCGCCCCTTCCGGCCGACGAGCTGCACCCCTCCGACGCGATCCTCCCGGGGCACGGCACCACGCTGGCGGAGGCGCGGGAGCTGCTCTCCACCGAGGGGCTCATCCCCGGCTGACGGGGGCCTCCCAGACCGGGTACCAGCGCTCGATCTCCGGCTCCATCGCGAGCTCGCGCTCCAGCAGGCCCTTCACACGCAGCTCGAGCGTGTGGTCGCGTGTGCGCCCGTCCCTCGGCGCGAACGGGTAGAACCGGCCGCGCTTGTAGGCGTAGACGAGGTCCACGGCGCCCGGCGGGCCGTCGAAGCCGAACACCGCGCACAGCAGGCGCTCAGAGTAGCCGCGCTCGTCCAGGGACAGGCTGATCACGTGGCTGGTGGTCGCCAGGTCCTCGACGTCCGGGTCGTGGATCACGATCCAGCTGAACCCGAACTCGTCGACGCTGCGCGAGATGGTGGTGCCGGCATCCGCGCTCGTCGCGACCAGCAGCTCCTCCGTCTCGCGCACCAGCTCGTCGAACACGCCCGCCTCGACGGCCTTGAAGCACACGCCGGCGCGACCGGTGGCCGTCAGGCCCATGCTCGCCTGCAGCGTCACCGCGGCCGACCCGATGCCGAACAGCGCGTCCAGGTCGGCGCCGCGCGGCGTCCGCTGCCCGCGGAGGACGTCGAGGAGTCCCACCCCTACCGGGAGAGCGAGGCGGAGGTGGGCGCCGCGTCCATCGCCGCCTGCATCGCCATGAGCCGCTCGATCCGCTTCTCCACCGGCGGGTGGGTGGACACCAGGCTCGACAGCGAGAAGCCGCGCGACACGGCCGGGATGATGAAGAACGCGTTCATGCCCTCCGCGGCGCGCAGGTCGCGGGTGGGCACCCGCTGCATGGTGCCGCTGATCGCCGCGAGCGCCGACGCCAGCTGCGCGGGGGCGCCCGTCATGATCGCCGCCCCCCGGTCGGCCGCGAACTCGCGGTAGCGCGACAACGCGCGCAGCAGCAGGAACGAGAGCACGTACACCACGACCGACACCACCACGACGACCGCGAAGACCGCGACGCCGTTCTTGTTGCCGCGGCCGCCCATCCCCGTGTAGATCCCCATGCGCACCAGCAGGCCCGCGACGGTGGCGAGGAACCCCGCCACCGTCATCACCACCACGTCGCGGTTCGCGATGTGGGAGAGCTCGTGGGCGATCACGCCCTCCAGCTGCGGCCCGTCCAGCCGCTCCATGAGACCGGTCGTGACGCACACCGTCGCGCTCTTGCGGTTGTGCCCCGCCGCGAACGCGTTCGGCAGCTCCGTCCGCGCCACCGCGACCTTCGGCTTCGGCAGGTCGGCGAGCTGGCAGAGGCGCTCGATCATCGCGTGCAGCTCCGGCGCCTCGTGGGGCTCGGTGACGCGGGCCCCCATCGATCGCAGCGCCAGCTTGTCGCCGAACAGCAGCTGCACCAGCGCGATCGCCGCGGCGATCACCAGCACCATCACCGCGCCGACGCCCGCCGCGATGAGCGCCGCGATGAAGACGACGTAGATCAGGCCGAGCCCGAACATCGTCAGGGTCATCCGCCTCGTGAGCCCGCTGTCGCGTCCGTACCAGCGCCGTGCCATGCGCCCAATGGTAGCTCTGCGCCGCGGGTACCCTGACCGCAGACGTGCGCCGCTTCCCGCTCCGACGCAGCCGCTGGGCGCTGCCGTTCCTGCTGCCCCTCTCGCTCGGCCGGCCCTACGCCGAGGTGGGCGAGGGCGTGGTCCGCATCCGGATGGGGCTGCTCGGCAGGGCCGACCTGCCGGTGGCGCGCATCGCCTCGGTCGGGACGATGACGTGGCCGTGGTGGGGCGGCGTCGGCGCGCGCATCGCGCGGGGGATGGTCGCCTTCCTCGGGGCGTCGGGGACGGTCGTGGTGCTGCAGCTCACCGAGCCGACGTCCGTCCGCGCGCCGCTGTCGTGGAAGGCCCGGTCGATCGGCGTCGGGCCCGAGGACGTGAGCGGCTTCATCACCGCCGTCGCCGCCGAGCGCGAGGCCGCCGGGGCGGGCTAGGCCGCGGGCGGCTCCATCGCGATGATCTCGTTGCCGTCGGGGTCGTGGAAGGTGAGCATGCGCGCGCCGCCCATGTCCTCCACGCGGCCGCGCTGCACGCCGTTCTCGTTCAGGGCGCGCTCGACCGCGCCGACGTCCGACGTCCTGAGGATCACCGTCGCGCCCCCCTGATGGGGGCGCGTCGCGAGCTCCCCCGAGAGGGCCAGGACCGTGTCACCGGCGCGCAGCTCGGTCCAGTCGTTGCCCTCGCGTCGCAGGACCTCGAGTCCGAGGATCCCGTTGTAGAACTCCACGGCCTTGTCCATGGAGCACACCTGGTAGAAGACCACGTCAACACCGTCGAAGAGGCTCATGCGGCGAAGACTCGCAGAACGCCTCGCCCGGCGCCTGACAACGGTTTCGGTTCCCCATCGGCGCCGACCGGGACCGTGACCGCGGTCACACCGCCACCGACAGGCCGCTGAACGCGGCCCGGTCGAGGTGGCTGCGCCGGAGCCCGGCGCAGATGTTCAGCGCCACGCGGTAGCCGGCCTCCGACTCGGAGCCCGTCATGACCATGGCACCCGCCGGGCGGCCGGACAGGGCGCGCATCACGCCGCGCCGCGGGCGCTCGGAGACGACCATGACGGGGCGCTCGTCGAGGCGGAGGCGCTCGGCCAGGCCGCTGGCCTCCGCGTCGGCGTCGTCGCCGCGGAGGTCGAGCATCACGATGTCACCGGACGACGGGGCGTTCCCGCCGGGCCGCGCGTCGGCGGCCATGACCACGTACCCAAGGCGGGTGAGGGTCTCCTCGAGCGCGGTCCGCCCGAGTCCCTCGGATCCGAGAACCAGGATCTGCATCGGCTGCATTTCGTCCTACCCCTGCTTTCGCGAACGATGGTGGTGCGCCGGGCGGTGCCGGCGCGGGACGCGAGGCCCGGGACGAGGACGCACCTCGCCCGGGGCAGGGGCGGGCCTAGCCGGGTCGGCGGACCGCCAGTCGGTGGCCGCTGCTGGGGCCGAGGAGGCCGGCGAGCCAGATCCGCTCCGAGCGGGCGGGCCGCGGCGCGTAGGCCGCAACCAGGATCAGGCCGAGCAGCACGAGCATCATGATCGTGCTCGGGGGGACCGGGCCGGAGCCCGGGAGGATGTAGCTCGCGAGGGCCGCCAGCAGGCTGGAGCCACCGGGGCTCGTGCTCTGCGGGGCGACCAGCTCGACGGTCAGGCTCTCCGGGGGCGGCGCCTCCTCGGTGAGCGTGGCGGGGGGCTCCTCCGGCGCGGTGATGGGCTGCGCGATCGGGCCGCTCGCGTCGAAGGAGAAG
Source organism: Miltoncostaeaceae bacterium (assembly GCA_035698305.1). GTDB lineage: Bacteria > Actinomycetota > Thermoleophilia > Miltoncostaeales > Miltoncostaeaceae > Miltoncostaea. The sequence continues at coordinate 7,419 of DASSBX010000465.1, forward strand.
CTCGCCTGGTCCCGGACCGGCGGCGGGGCCGTGCGCTCCGGGCGCGCGGCGGCCGGAGCCGGGTCGGGCGTCGTCGCGGTGACGGCCGGCGCCGCCGCCTGCGGCGCCTCGGCCGCCTCGGGGCCCTTCGGCAGCGTCACGGGCAGCGGCGGCGGGGCGGGCGCGTCCCACGAGATCGCCGCGACGGCGACGGCCGGGCGCGAGACCGTCGGGACGGCCGGCGCGTCGGGCTGCGCCGGCAGCCCCGAGCCCGTGGACGGGGCCGGGACGGCCTCGACCGGCTGCGGGGCCTGCGTGGAGCCGTCGGGCGCGGACCCGTTGGCGGGGGTGCTCTCGGACGGCGGCGGGGCGGGTGCCGCGCCGGCGCCGTCGTCGGTGATCGGCGCGGTGTCGCCGGGGGCCGGCGCGGCGTCGTCGCCGGGGACGGGGGCCGTGCCCTCGTCGGCGACGGGCGGCGTTGCATCGGCGGGCGGCTCGACCGGCTCGGCCGGCTGCTCCTCGGCGGGAGGCGTCGCCTCGTCCGCCGGAGCCGCCGGCTCGCCGGCCTGGTCGACCGGGGTCGACTCCGTGGTGGGGGCGGCGGCCAGGGCGGGCTGCTCGGCGACGGCCGGATCGGCCGTCGCCAGACCGGGGAGCGCGAGCATCAGCAGCAGCCCGGCGGCGCCGCCCGCGAGCAGCACCGACAGCGTCCTCCCGACCTGTGAGCGCCTGCGCCTCATCCCTGCGAAGTCCCACCCCGTCCGGCGAGGGGGCGCACCGCCGCCCCCGTATCGCGCCAACTATATGACCCACCTCGGACCAGCGGAAAGGGTCGGTTGCGATGCGAGTTGTAAAGGTCTTTGGGCGGCGGCGACAGGGCGCCCGCGCCGCCGCGGGCGGGATGGGGATCCCGCGGCTCCCGTCCGGCGATGACGGCTGAGGGCGCCGTTAGCATCGATCACCGGTGCCCGTCTCCGTCGCCGCCCAACTGCGCCTGCCGCTGCCCGCCCCCCAGCCGGGGGCCGAGGGGGGCGACTCGCTGCCCGACCGGCTCTGCGCGCTGCTCGTGCGGCGCGGGCGCCCCCTCGAGGTGGGCCACGTGGCGGCGCAGCTCCTGCGGCTGCGCCGGTGTCCCGAGCGCCTCCAGCGCAAGCTCGTGGCCGAGATCGTGGAGGGCGACGCGCGCCTCGCCTGGCTCGGCCGCGACCTGGTGGGTCTCGCTCCGCCGGACTGGTCGGACACCGACCTCGCCGAGGCGGCCTTCTGCGTGGTCGACCTCGAGACCACCGGCGGGTCGCCCGGGCACTCGAAGGTCACCGAGATCGGCGCCGTCCGTGTCCGGGGCCTCCGGGTGGTCGACCGCTTCGAGACCCTCGTCGACCCGGGCAGGCCCATCCCCCCCGTGGTCACCGAGCTCACCGGCATCGACGACGGGATGGTCCAGGGGCGCCCCGACATCGCCGAGGCGCTCGAGGGGTTCACCGCGTTCGCGGGGCAGGACGTGCTGGTGGCCCACAACGCGCCGTTCGACCTCCGGTTCCTCAACTACGAGCGGCGCCGGCTGGCGGGGCGGTACTTCACCCAGCCGTGGCTCGACACGCTGGTGCTGGCGCGGCGCCTGCTCAACGGCAGGGCCGGCCGGCACGACCTGAGGACCCTCTCGGAGTGGGCCGACACCAACGTGCGGCCCATCCACCGGGCCCTGCCCGACGCGGAGGCCACGGCCGAGGTGCTGGTGCGGCTGGTGGACCTGCTCGCCGACCGCGGCATCGACACCCTCGAGCGCGCCGTCGCGTTCGCGGGCATCGGGGGGGCGCGCCACGCGTACAAGCTGGCGCTGGCCGAGGACCTGCCGCCGACCCCCGGCGTGTACCTCATGCGGGACGGCGCCGGGCGGACCCTCTACGTCGGCAAGGCCGCGAACCTGCGCCGCCGGGTGCGCTCCTACTTCGGCCCGGGCGGGCGCCACGGGCGGCTGATCGGGCGGGCGCTCGACGAGCTCGAGGCGATCCACCACGAGCCGTGCGGGTCGGAGTTCGCCGCGCTCCTGCTCGAGAACCGGCTCATCAAGGAGCTGCGCCCGCCGTGCAACAAGCGCGGCAACGGCCTGGCAGGCCAGTTCCTGAAGCTCGCCGCCGGCCCCAAGGGCGCGCGCCTGGTGCTGTCGCCGCGGCCCCGGCCGGACGGGAGCGACTACTTCGGTCCGGTCCGCTCCACCCGCATGGCGCGCGACGCCGTCGCATGCCTCGGCGCCCTGTACCCGCTCGAGCACGCCGACGCCGACACGCGGGACGCGGCCGTCGTGGCGCTCCGCGCCGCGCTGTCGGGCGAGCCGCGGGCGCTTGCGGACCTGGGCGCGCGCCTCGCGACGGCGGTGGCCGCGGGCACCGTGCAGGTCGACCGGGGCGAGCGGACCGACGGGCCGCGGGCGGTGCTGGGCGTGCTGGCCGCGTTGTCGCGCGCCCGCAACGCGCCGCGGCGCACGGCGGTGCTGGTGGAGCCGCGGCGCGCGCTCGGCGGGGCGGACGTGTTCTTCGTGGGCGGCGGCGTGGTGCGCCACCAGACGGCGGTGAGCGCCGAGGAGTGGGCGGACGGCGCCAGGGCCGGCCTGGACGTGCTCCGCAGGCTGTCGCGCTCCCGCTCGGCGGGCGCGCCCCTGCAGCCCGACGCGCTCGACGAGGCGGCGATCGTGGGCGACCGGCTCGAGGCGCTGCGGGGCAGCCCGGCCGCCGTCGAGCTCGGATCGGGGTGGCGCACCGCCGACGCGCTCGCCCGGATCGGCGAGGCCGTCGCGCTGCTCGCGGTCGGCATCCCGGCGCCCGCGCCGGACGGCCCACCGGACGACCCGCCCGGGGACTGAACCGTCCGCGCGGCCGCCGCCATCGCGCTGAGCGGCCGCTACGCCGCGATGGGGCGGCAGGCGGCCGCGGGGCTGGAGGCCTGGGCGCGCCACGCCGGGGCCGACCTCCGCATCGAGGACGACCGGAGCGAGCCGGAGCGCAGCGCGGCACTCACCGTCGCGATGGCGGCTTCGGCCGACCTGCTGTTCGGGCCGTACGGGTCGGGCCCCGGGCGCGCGGTGGCGGCCGCGATGGCGGGGCGGCCGGAGCCGGTGTGGAACCACGGCGCCGCGGCCGTCGAGCCCAGGGGCGGTGCCCGTCTGGTCGACGTGCTCGGCCCGGCGCGGTCGTACTGGCGCGGCCTGCCCCGGGTGGACGCCGTCCGGGGGCCGGTCGCCCTCGTCCGCGCGCCGGGCGGGTTCGGCGCCGCGATCGCCGCCGGCGCGGCCGAGGCCCTGGCCGCGGCGGGCACGCCGCCCGTCGCCGCCGTCGACCTCGAGCCGGCCCGGCCCGGCGACGCCGTGGCCGCCGCCGCGGGCGCCGGCGCCCGGTGGGTGGTGGGCGGCGGGCGGATGGAGGACGACCTGGAGCTCGCCCGGGCCGCCGTCGCCGCGGGCATCGGCTGCGCCCTGGTGGTCATGGGGGTGGCCGCCGCGGCGCACGAGCTGGGGGATGACGTGCTCGGGTGCGTCGGCCCCGTGCAGTGGGACGGCGAGCGGCAGGGCTGGCCGTTCCCCCTCCCGGCGGACGCCGACTACCCCGCGGCCCAGGCGGCCGCCGCCGGGACGCTGGCGGAGCGCGCGCTCCTCGCCGCCGGGGGCGCGGGCCCCGACGCGCTGTGGGACGCGGCGCGGGCGATGCGGACGGTCACGCCGCTCGGCCCGTTCGCCGTCGACGCGGACGGACGCCAGACGGCGCATGCCCCCGCGCTCGTGCGATGGGAGCGGGCGCCCGGCGGCGGACCCGTCCGCCGGGTGGTGTGGCGCCCGCCCGTCCCGCCGCCGTGACAGACTCACGTCGTGACGAGCACCTCGGGC
>DASSBX010000466.1:0-2799 GCA_035698305.1 Miltoncostaeaceae bacterium
GCCAGAGCCCCATCCGGCCGCACCACGTGTGCGGCGTGTGCGGGTACTACCGGGGCCGGCCGGTCGTCGAGATCGAGGGTTAAGGATCACGCAGCACGCGGTCGCGCTCGACGGGATGGGCGGCGACCACGCTCCCGAGCATCCCGTCGCAGGAGCCCTCACCGCCGCGGCGGAGGGGATCCACGTGCTGCTCGTCGGCGACGAGCGGATCCTCCGCGACGAGCTGACGCGCCAGGGGGCGCCGGAGGCCGGCGTCGAGATCGTCCACGCGCCCGACGCGGTGTCGTCCGGCGAGGACGGCGCCCGCGCCGTGCGCGCCAAGCCCGAGTCGTCGATCGCGACCGCCTGCCGGCTGGTGGGGGAGGGCCGCGCCGGCGCGGCCGTCTCCGTCGGCAACACCGGCGCGATGCTCGCCGCCGCGACGCTCTACATGCGCCGCATCCCCGGCGTCATCCGCCCCGCAATCGCGGTGGTGCTGCCGACCACCGGCGGCGGCAGCGTGCTGCTGCTCGACGCGGGCGCCAGTGCCGAGGCGCGCGCCGAGCACTTCCCCACGCTCGCGCTGATGGGCCGCCTGTTCATGCGCGACGTCATCGGCGTCGCCGAGCCGCGCGTCGGCCTGCTCTCCATCGGCGAGGAGGAGGGCAAGGGCAGCGCGGACGTCCTGCAGGCGTACGCGCTCCTGCGCGAGACCCCGGGGTTCGTGGGCAACGTGGAGGGGCGCGACATCCCGTCGGGCGCCCTCGACGTCGTCGTGACCGACGGGTTCACCGGCAACGTGGTCCTGAAGACGATGGAGGGCACCGCCACCTTCCTGATGGGCGAGGTGCGCGCCGCCGTCCGGCAGACGCTGGCCGGGCGCCTGGGCGGGCTGCTGGTGCGGCCGTCGCTGCGGCGCATGCGCCGGCGCATCGACCCGGAGCTGTACGGCGGCGCCGTCCTGCTGGGTGTGCGCGGCCTGGCCGTGATCGGCCACGGCAACTCGTCGCCCGAGGGCGTGGCCAACGCGGTGCGCGTCGCCGCCCGGGGCATCCGGGGCCGTCTGGTGGAGCAGTTCGGCACCGCGCTCGCATCCGAGGGCGCCGAACGGCCGTCGGCCGCGTAGGATCCCGAGGTCGCCGGCGCAGCCGGCGGTTCGTCCGAGAGCGCGTGTAGGTTGCCGGGCCAGCCGCGCAGTGCGGCAGATGGCGCCCGGCGCGGAGACCAGAGGGGGGACGTTTTGGACCGAGAGAAGGCTGTGGAGGAGATCCGCGCCATCCTGGTCGAGCAGCTGGGGGTCGATCCGGCAGAGGTCAGCGTGGACTCGTCCTTCCAGGAGGACCTGAACGCGGACTCGCTCGACCTCGTCGAGCTCATCATGGAGATGGAGGACCGGTTCAAGGTCAAGATCCCGGACGAGGAGGCGGAGAAGATCTCGACCGTCGGTCAGGCGGTCGACTACGTGCTGGCCAACACCGGCTGAGCGGCACGGGCGCCGGTGAACGGGGACTCGCGCGGCTCGTGACGGCGCTCGGGTCCCCCAGACGGCGCCAGGTCTTCACCCACAGCTCCTGGGCGTCCCGCCGGGAGCGCTCCTATGAGCGGCTCGAGTTCCTCGGTGACAGCGTCCTCGAGGTCGTCGTCAGCGAGGAGCTGATGCGCCGCCACCCGGACGTGGCGGAGGGCGACCTGTCCTGGATGCGGCAGGCCGTCGTCGGCCGCGAGTCGTGTGCGGCGGCCGCCGAGGACGGCGGCCTGCCCGAGGCCTTCGTCGCGGCCGCCCCGTCCGGGCGGCGTGACGCCGCCGTGGAGCTCTCCCGCCGCGCCACCGTGCGCGCCGCGCTCGCCGAGGCCGCGATCGGCGCGGCGTGGCTCGACCTCGGCCCCGACCCCGTCCGCGAGGCGGTGCTCGAGGCGTTCGGCCCGGCCCTCGACGCGGCGGTCCCGGGCGAGCGCGACCCCAAGACCGCGCTGCAGGAGCGCGCGGCCCGCCACCGGCGCCAGGTGGCCTACGAGCTGATCGACACCGCCGGGCCGCCGCAGCAACGGGTGTTCACCAGCCGGGTGCTGGTGGGCGGCGAGGCGCTCGGCACCGGCTCGGGTCCCTCCAAGCAGGCGTCGGAGCGGGCGGCGGCCGTCGAGGCCCTCGCCCGGCTGCCCGAGGCGGCGGTCCAGGGGGCCGCATGCTGAGTCGTCTCACCGTGCGCGGCTTCAAGTCGTTCGCCGAGGCCACCACCCTGGACATGGGGCCCGGCATCAACGTCGTGGTCGGTCCGAACGGCTCGGGGAAGAGCAACCTGGCCGAGGCCGTCATCTGGGCGCTGGGCGAGCAGCGCGCCGGCCGCCTGCGCGCCGGCGGCATGGCCGACGTCCTCTACTCGGGCGGCGACCGCCGCCCCGCCGCCCAGTACGCCGAGGTCGGCCTGCTGCTCTCGGGCGACGAGGCCGGCGGGCGCGACCCCGCCGAGGTCGAGTCGCGCCGCCGCCTCACGCGCGCGGGCGACGCGGACTACCGGCTCAACGGCGAGTCGTGCCGCCTGCTCGACGTGCAGGAGGCCCTGGCGCGGCGTGGGGTCGGCCCGGACGCGCTCGCGGTCATCCGCCAGGGGCAGGTGGAGGCGCTCTGCACCAGCACCCCCGCCGAGCGCCGGGCGATCGTCGACGCCGCCGCCGGGGTCGCGGTGGCGAAGCGCCGCCGCCGCCGCGCCGAGCAGAAGCTGGCGCGGGTCGCCGACAAGCTCGACCGCGCCCGCGACCTGGCCGGCGAGGTGCGCACCCGCGCCCGCGCCCTGGAGCGCCAGGCGCGCGCCGCGGAGCGCG
>DASSBX010000467.1:0-6746 GCA_035698305.1 Miltoncostaeaceae bacterium
CACCCCGCTGAAGATGCGGAGGATCCGGGCCGTCGCGCCCCACACGTCCTCGCCGCCCAGCGGGTAGCGCAGCGCCAGCGGGGCCGGCTCGGCCGGCAGCACCGCGTCGGCGCGCAGCACGTCCGCGACGGGGACGTGGAACGCCCGGGCCACCTCCGCGTCGCTGGGCACCGGCTCCCAGCCGCCCTCCAGCAGGGCGACGAACGGCCGGATGATGAAGTTGGACGCCATCGTGTGGACGTCGTCCAGCTCGCCCACCACGCGCAGGGCGGCGCGGGGCAACCCCACCTCCTCCTCCGTCTCGCGCAGCGCGGCGGCCTGCGGCGACCCGTCGCCGGGCTCCACGACCCCGCCGGGGAGGGAGATCTGCCCCGGATGGGTCGGCATGTCGTCGGTGCGCTTCGTGAGCAGCAGGCTGGCGTCGCCGTCCCGGTCGGCGAGCACGATCAGCACCGCGGCCCGGCGTCCCGGCCCGGCCAGCGCCGCGGGCTGCCGGTGGCTCAGCACGCGCCCGAGCGCGTCGGCGAGCGCCGCCGCCCCCGGCACGCGGGGCGGCGGGATGGTGGGGGTGGGCGGGGACACGTTGGACGAGTGTGGCACAGTCGACGCATGCCCCCCACCGACCACGGCGCCGCCGTGCGCGACCTCGTGGAACGCCTCGGCGCGGCCCGCGACGCCGCGGCCGCGGCCGCCGGCGAGACGCCCCTCGGGGTGCGCGCGGTCGAGGCCGTCGCCGGTCGTCGCGCGTACGTCGCGGCCTTCCCGGGCCCCGCGTTCCTGTGCCTGGACGAGCGCCTCGCGCCCGAGGCCGATCCACGGCGCGCCCACCAGACGGCGTCGGCCAGCCTGCTGTGGGAGCACGTGGAGGCGATCGTCGACGCCGGCGCGCTGCGCGACCTGGCGGCGGCCATCGGCCGGCTGCTGGCGCTGGGCGGCGACCCGGCCGACGTGACCGGGCCGCTCGAGACCGTCGCCACGCGGGCGCTCGAGCTGGCCGCGTGGCGGGAGGACCCGCTGCGGGCGGTGGCGTCCGTGCCGGACATCGACGCGGGCGCGGCCCTGCAGGATCGGCTGTGCGGCGCGTACGCCCGCTTCATGCGCGCCTCCGACCCCCTGGTCGCGGTGCAGGACACGCTGCCCGACGCCCTGATCGCCGCGCTCCGGGACGTGGAGGAGGCCGCGGCGCGGGCCGGCGCGGCCGACCGCCTGTCCGACCGCCTCGCCGCCGCGATGCCGGAGTGCGAGGAGGGCGCCGGCCAGATGGTGGCGGCCTCCGTGCGCGCGGCGCGCGCCTAGGCGTGGGCCTGCACGGCACCGAGGTCGCGTTCCGGCTCGGCCCCGGCACCGCCGACGAGGCGCGCGCCGTCGCGCGGGAGCTCGCCGCCGCCGCCGCCGGGTGCCGCCGTCACGTGTTGTTCCTGGACGAGGAGGGCGGCGAGTACGGCTGCCTCGCCGAATGGGACCGCCCCGGGGACGCCGCGGGCTACGCCGGCCGCCCCGCCACGCGGGCGGTCCTCGCCGCCCTGGAGGCCCGGACGGGGAAGGCTCCGCGCGTGCGCCTGTACGCCATGGAGGAGGACGGGCCCCCGTAGGCGCCTATACTCGCTTCGATGGAGCCCAGGACCCTCGTCGTGATGGAGGGCGACCAGACGGGGCAGGAGCTCCTGGAGGAGGCGCTCCGGGTCCTCGACCCCGCCGTCACCGGCTTCCCGATCGCCTTCGAGCGGCACGACCTGTCGCTCGAGAACCGTCGCCGCACCCGGAACGGGTGCGTGTTCGAGGCGGCCGAGGCCAACGTCCGCCACGGCTTCGGCCTGAAGGCGGCGACGGTCACGCCCGAGGGGGCCGAGGACGTCGGCAGCCCCAACGCGCTGCTGCGCGAGGCGATCGGCGGCAAGGTGATCATCCGCACCGGCCGCCGGCTGTCGGGCGTGCGGCCGATCGGCGGCATCCACTCCCCGATCTCGATCGTGCGGATGGCGGTGGACGACGCGTACAACGCCCGCGAGTACCGCGAGGCGGACGGCGACGACGAGATCGCCTGGCGCGTCGAGCGCATCTCGCGCCGCACCTGCCGCGCGGTCGCCGAGTTCAGCTTCCTCCAGGCCCGCAGGATGCGGGCGACGGTCTTCGGCGGCCCCAAGTGGACGGTGTCGCCGGTGTACGAGGGGATGCTGAAGGAGGAGCTCGACGCCGCCGCCGAGCGCCATCCCGACGTGCGCTACCGGCCGATCCTGATCGACGCGCTCTACGCGGCGCTGGTGAGCCACGGCGGCGAGGCCCTGGTGGTGCCGGCCCTCAACCGCGACGGCGACTGCCTGTCGGACATGGTGCTGCAGCTGTTCGGCTCGATCGCGGGCGCCGAGTCGCAGCTCCTCGCGTTCGACGAGGACTTCCGCGCGTCCGCCGTCATGGCCGAGGCGCCCCACGGCACCGCGCCGACCCTCCAGGGGAAGAACGTCGCCAACCCCCTCGCGATGATCCTGGCGGGCGCGTCGGTGCTGCCGTACATGGGGGAGACGGTCGCCGCGACCGCGTCACGGGCGATCTACGAGGGCGCCCTGGAGGCGATCTCCGACGACGTCCGCACCGCCGACCTCGGCGGGCAGGCGGGCACCGACGAGTTCACCGACGAGGTCATCAAGCGCGTCCGCACCAAGCTGGACGTCTGGTCGGCGCTGGGGGAGAGCACCCTCCGCTACTGATCGTCGCGCCGCCGGTTCCTCACGACGATGAGGGTGACGATCAGCGCCACGAGCACCACGACCCCGACGATGCCGATCGCGTCGACGGGGTTCAGGCGTCGTCCCCCTCGCCGGCCGACGCGCCCTCGGCCAGGAAGCCGAGCAGGTCCTCGACCGTGAAGCGGCCGCCCTGCATGGAGGCGACCAGGCCGTAGACGGTGGCGGTGTGCGGGCGGCTCATCACGTACTCGCGCATCGCCTCGTTCGCGTCGCCCTCGATCGCGGCGGCCCGCTCGACGCCGCGCTCCGTGACCGCGATGCCGTTGGGCTTCGCCTCGGCCATCCGCAGGTCGATGAGGCGGGAGCAGAGGTTGGTGAGCTCCTCCGGGTCGGCCGCGAGGCGCTCGGCGAGACCCGTCACGGGCTGCGGCCCCGGGTTGGCCACGAGGTCGCGCAGGATCAGGTACGAGCCGGCCGACAGCCCGGCGTCCGAGACCGTCTGGTCCAGCACGCCCGCCAGCTCGGCCAGGAGCTGGAGGTCGCCCTCATCGCGCAGCATCGGCGACCCCGGCGGCGCTACGGGCCGTAGCGGTGTGGCGGGGCCGGGCGCGTGAGCGTCCGCGTGGCGCCGCCCCAGGTGCGGCCGGTGATGCCGCGGTCGTCCAGGATGCGCAGCGCCGAGCGCACCACGCCGGCGCCGGCGCCGTGGCCGTGGGTGTTCGCGACGGTGATCGCGAAGTCGTGGTCGCCGGGCCCATAGGTGGGGCGCGCGTTGGCGCGGGCCAGCGACACCCGGGCGTCGGAGAGCCGGCGGGCGTCGTCGAGGGTGACGTACACCTCGAAGAAGGCCCAGTCGGACGGCTGCTCGGCCACCAGCCCGTCGAACGCCTCGGTGTGGTTCACGCCGCGCCGCCCGTGACCCCGGCGGCGGCGAGCGCCGCCTCGACGTCGGCCTCGGCGCGGGCGAACTCCTCGTCGGAGAGCACCGGCACCGCGCCCACCGGCGGGCCGATGTACTCCGGCAGGTCCACCCAGCTCACGCACCCGCCATGCTCCGGCAGCACGTGCAGCACCGGCGGGTCGGGCAGCACCGACACGCGCAGCACCGCCGCCCAGAGCGGGTGCTTGCGGCGCCAGCGCAGCCGCTCCTCGGCGTAGCCGGGCGCGAGCACGTGGAGGTGGTCGATGGCGGCGAGGGCGTCCGGGTCGGCGATCGGGTGCGCCGACACCAGCTTGGCGTACACCGGCAGCGGCAGCTCGGCCGGGTCCTCGCGCTGCCCCAGCGGGTCGGCGAAGCGGTCACGGGCCGCGGGCTTCACGAGCTCGGGCCGCTGGTGGAGGTAGGTGGGGAAGAGATGGAAGCGCGGGTGGGGCAGCTCGAAGCGCTTCTCCCCGATCCCGCCCTTGCGCACGATCAGCACCTGGTCGCCCGCGGCCAGCGCGGCGATGGTGACGGCCCACTCCTTCAATGCGTGCTGCGGCACGTGCCCAACCTTAGCGCGGGCCGGGACCGGTCATGGTGACGGAGGGCCCTGGTAACCTGCCCACGGATGACGGACGCGATCCTCGCCCGCGCCGCCGACGGCGGCCGCATCACGCCCGAGGAGGCGGTGGCCCTGTACCGGGACGCCCCCCTCGAGGAGCTGGGCGCAGCCGCCGACGCCGTCGTCCGGCGCCGTCATGGCGATGCCGTGACGTACAACGTCAACGCGCACCTCAACCCGACCAACATCTGCGTCGTCGGGTGCGGGTTCTGCGCGTTCGCGGTGTGGACCGAGAAGGACGAGCGCGCCTACGCGTACAGCGTCGACCAGCTCGTCGACCGCGCCGTCCAGCTCGCCGGGCTCGGCATCACCGAGCTGCACATCGTGGGCGGCATGACGAAGGAGTACGACCTCCCGTACTACGAGGAGCTGTTCAGCGAGCTCAAGGCCACGCTGCCGCACGTCTCGCTGACGGCGCTCACCGCGGTCGAGGTCGACTTCATCGCGCGTATCTCCAAGGTCGACCACGCCGAGGCGCTCCGGCGCCTGCGCGCCGCGGGGCACGACACCATGCCCGGCGGCGGCGCCGAGGTGTTCAGCCCCCGCGTGCGGAAGATCATCGCCGACCGCAAGGTGCCGGCCGAGACGTGGCTCGCCGTCCACCGCGAGGCGCACGGGCAGGGCCTGCGCACCAACGCGACCCTCCTGTTCGGGCACTTCGAGACGCCCGAGGAGCAGGTCGACCACATGGCGCAGCTGCGCGACCTGCAGGACGACACGGGCGGCTTCCAGGCCTTCATCCCGCTGCCGTTCCTGCCGGGCAACACCGACTTCGCGTACCTCCCCGGCCCGTCGCGCGAGGAGAAGCTGCGCACCATCGCCGTCGCGCGCCTGATGCTCGACAACTTCGCCCACATCAAGGGCCACTGGGTGATGCTCGGCGAGGAGATCACGAGCGAGGCGCTCTCCTACGGGCTCGACGACCTGTCGGGCACGCTCACCGAGGAGCGCATCGCCCACGCCACCACCGTCCAGACGCCGCTGGGGCTCTCCCAGGAGCGGATGGAGAGCCTGATCCATGCGGGCGGCAAGGTCCCCGCCGAGCGGAACACGCTCTACGGCGGCGTCACCCGCGACGGGCTGACCGCCTCGGCCTGACCCGCTAGCCGAGCGGCCTGCGGCGCAGGCCCGCGGCGCAGGCGAGCGCCAGCAGCACGCACCAGGCGAGCGTCCACACGACGCTGTCCCAGCCGGATGCCGGGATGATCACGGTGTTGTCGTTGATCTCCACGCGCGGGGCGGCCGCGCCCGCGGCGTCGCGCAGCTGCAGCTCGGCCAGCATCGGCGACGTGATGGTGCGCGGGGCGACGTGGTAGAGGAGGTTCACGCCGGCGTCGGCGGTTCCGATGAGCGCCTGGTCGGCGGCGGCCTTCAGGTTCACCGCGGCCTGGGCGGTGACGTACATGGCCACGCCGAACGCGCCCGCGGCGAGCGGCCCCACCACCGAGCTCGCCGCGGAGCAGGCGAGCAGCGTCAGCAGCAGGCCCTCGGCCACCGCGAGGGTGTGGACGGCCAGCGGACCGTCGAGCCCCAGGCCCAGCGCGGCGCTGCCGATCTGGAGCACGACCCCCCACGCGAGGAGCCCGAGCGCGAGCACCGCGACCCGCGCGCCGACCGCCCCGGCGGCGATCTGCGGCCGGGACGCCCCCGCCCCGTTCAGCATCCCGAAGTGGCCGTTCTCGGCGTCGGTGTTAAGCGCGGCGCTGCCGAGCGCGATCGCGAAGGCCAGCCCCCCCAGCAGCAGGAGGGCGGCGCCGGCGCGGCGGAACTCGTCCTCCCGCGCCTGGCCGTCGGAGCCGATGGCGACGATGGCGCACACCACCGCGATCGCGACGCCCGCGGCGAGGGCGACCAGGACCCAGCGGCGCCGCGACAGGCGCAGCAACCCCAGCGACCCGACGGTGAGCGCGTTGCTCACGCGGGAACCCCCTCCCGCAGGGCGATCCGGCGGCCGAGGAGCGGCGCCAGGCCCGCGGGGCGCCGGGCGGCGACCACCACGGCGGCGCCGCGGGCGCGCGCGGCCCGGATCGCATCGATCGTCTCCGGGAGCACCCACGGGTCGTCCAGCACCACCAGGGCCGGGTCGCCGGCCACCGCGAGCGACAGGCTCAGGCGGCGGAAGCCCTCGGCGTCCAGGCGGCTCGTCCGCCAGTCGGCGACGTAGCCGAGTCCGGCGGCGTCGATCGCCGCCGCGGCCGCGCCGGCACCGCCGCCGCGGAGCCGCGCGGCCCCCGTCACGACCTCGTCGACGCGCAGGCCGGGCGCGAACCCCGTGCCCTGCGGGCCGTAGCCCGCCCGCCCCCGCATGGCCGGGCCGCCGGGCAGGTCGCCGAGCACCTCCAGCCGCCCGCGGTGGGCCACCAGCCCCAGGATCCCCCGGAGCAGGCTGGTCTTGCCGGCGCCGGCGGGCCCCGAGATCATCAGCCCCTCGCCGGGCCGGAGGGTGAACGAAATGTCCCGGACCGCAGGCTCGGGACCGCCGTGGTAGCGGACGTCGACGCCCTCCGCCGCGATCGCG
>DASSBX010000468.1:0-4212 GCA_035698305.1 Miltoncostaeaceae bacterium
ACCACAGCAGGTCGGGATCCGTCGCCCACACCAGGACGTTGCGCCGCTCCAGCTCGCGCAGGCGGCCGGTCGAGCCGCTCGTCTCCAGCACCGCGTCGCACAGCGGGCCCGACATCCGATCGAGGACGGAGGTGCGCAGCAGGAAGTCGGTCGTCTCGGGCGACTCGGAGGCGAGCACCTCCGACGTGAGGTAGTCGACGATGTGGCGGTTCGAGCCGCTGAACGCGTCGATGAACCCGGCCACGTCGTCGCGGGCGCGGATCGACAGCACCGCCAGGTAGAGCCCGGCGGCCCACCCCTCCGTCTTCTCGTGCAGCCGGGCCACGTCGGCGGCCGGCAACGACACGCCGTTCAGGTCGATGAGCTGGCGCGACTCCTCGCGCGCCATCCGCAGGTCGCGGGCCCGCACCTCGCCGAGCGTCCCCGACGCGCGCATGCGCGCCAGGGGCAGCGGCGGGTCGCGGCGGCTGGCGATGACCACGCGGAGCGGCGCCGGCAGGTGCTCCACCAGGAAGCGCACCCGCTCGTGGCACACCGGGTTGGTGATGAGGTGGTAGTCGTCCAGCACCAGCACGCGCTCCTCCCCGCGCGCGTCGGCGTCGCTCAGGGCGGCGGCCACCAGCACCACCGAGGCGGCGGGGCGCTCCGGGGGATCCTCCGGCAGGGGGCCGCCGACGCCGAGCGCCGCGCAGACGTGGCTCCACAGGCGCACGGGGTCGTTGTCGTCCTCGTCGAGGGCCACCCACGCGGTCGCCCCGGGCGGCCGCTCGGCGGCCCACTGGGCGAGCAGGGTGGTCTTCCCGAATCCGGGCGGCGCCGACACCACGGTCAGCGGCAGGCCGGTGGCCGCGTCGAGGCGCGCGACGAGGCGCGGGCGGCGCACCCGGTTCGGGCCGGGCCGCGGAACCGCGATCTTGGAGCGCAGGACCGTGGGCCCCGTCGGCCTCCCGGTCGTCGCCCTCCGGCGCGCGCTCCGGGTGGGGGCGGCCGGGCGCTGCTCCGCGTTCACGCCCACCCGATCATTGAACCGCGTCCCGGGGCGCGGCGAACAGCCCCAGGCGACGCGATCGCATCCGGGAAACCGCCGGAACTTTCAGATCCGCCCCGCGGATGCGGCGAGGCGCGCCCGCGGCCCGCGGGGAGGAGCGCTCCCCGCGGGTGCGAGCGCGGTGATCAGTGGTGCTCGGAGAACGCCTTCCGCAGGGCCGCCTCGTCGTCCTCGGAGAGGTTGGTCTGGATGAGCTCGGGGCGCTCATGGCCCTCGAAGCGGTCCAGGACCCGGTCCATGACGGCGTCGGACGTCATCAGGAACAGGGCGGACGTGCCGGGCGTGACCTCGTCGCGCACCCGCTTGATGAAGTTGTCGTCGATGCCGACGTCGGTGAGCGAGCCGGCCAGTCCGCCCATCGCGGCGCCGATCGCCAGGCCGAGGAGCGGCACGAAGAAGATCAGGCCGAACAACAGGCCCCAGAACGCCCCGCCGAGCGCGCCCGCGCCGGTCAGGTTGTTCAACTCCTTGGTCTTCGGCTTCTTCTTGTCGGGCGGCCAGCTGACCACCGCGGCGTCGTGGACCTGGATGAGCTGGTCCCGCTGCAGCGACTCCAGCATGCCGAGGGCCCCCTCCGCGCCCTCCGCCGTCTTGAACTTCCACACCGTCAGGGTCGTTGCCATCGCGTCCTCCTCGCGGATCGTGGACGTGTCTCACGCTACGGGCGCGGCGGTGCGCGCCATGCCGGCGCCCCGCCGCTCACCCGGGTGATGCGGTCCGGCGGCGTCACGGCGGCACCCGCCGCCGGTGGGATGCTGCCCCCGTGAGCACCTCGGAGCAGACGGGCGGGCTCCACCGCGCGAGGGGCTGGGTGAGGGCGCACCGCGCCGGCATCGCCTACGCGCTGGTGGGGGTCGCCTGCCTGCTGACCCTGGTCGTGTCGATGAGCGTCTGGGTCAACCGGCAGCTGCTCGACACCGACGTCTGGGTGGATCAGAGCGCGCGGATGCTGCAGAACGAGGACGTCCGGCACGCGCTGGCGCTGCGGCTGGTGGACGCCGCCTACAGCCAGGGCGACGTGGAGAACCGGCTCGAGCAGGTGCTGCCGCCGCGCCTCGAGGGCCTGGCGCCCCAGATCTCGGGCGCCCTGCGCCCCGCCGCCGTGGATGCGGCCGAGATGCTGCTGGAGCGGCCTCGCGTGCAGGCGCTCTGGGAGGACGCGAACCGGGTGGCCCACTCCCGCGTGGTCTCCATCCTGGAGGGCAACGAGGGCCGCATCGTGACCACCGGCGGCGGCAACGTCGAGCTGCAGGTGGGGCAGATCGTCTCCCGGTTGCGCTCCGAGCTGGGGCTCGCCGGCGACGGGCGCGTGCCGCCGGACGCGTCGATCACGATCATGCAGTCCGACGACCTGAAGGCGGCGCAGACCTACGTCCAGGTGATCAAGGTCGTCTCCGTGTTCGCGAGCATCCTGGTCGTCGCGCTGCTCGCCCTGGCGATCTGGCTGGCGCAGGGCTCCCGGCGCAACGTGGTGCGCGCCGCGGCGTGGGGGATCCTGGCCGTGGGCCTGATCCTGCTCGTGGTCCGCCGGCTGGCGGGCGACGCGGTGGTCGACGCGATCGCGACGCCCCAGGGCGAGCCCGCGGCCCGGGAGGTCTGGACCCTGTCGACCTCCCTCCTGCGCGACCTTGGGCTCGAGCTGATCGCGATCGGCATCGTCGGCCTGCTCTGGGCGTTGATCGCCGGCGGCACGCGCGCGGGCGTGTGGCTGCGCAACCTCGCCGCGCCGACGCTGCGCCAGCGTCCCGCCCTCGCGTTCGGGGTCGTGCTCGTGGCCTTCGTGCTGCTGCTCCTGTGGGGCCCGATCGGCGCGCCGCGCGCCCTGCTCGGCACCGTCGTGATCCTGGCCGCCGCGGTCATCGGGACCGAGGCGCTTCGCCGCCAGGTCGTGGCCGAGGGCGGTGCGCCGGTCCGCCCGGCCGACCCGGCCCCCGCCTAGGTGCGTTGACCACACACCTGCGCGACAGCTGATCGTTCCGTCCGGGTCTCCCGGGAGGGTTGGGGTGTCGAAGCCTCAACCTCACCAAGGAGACCCGGATGTCTGACGCTATCGGGCCGCCCCGACGCAAGCGCCTGTCGTGGGAGAGCCGCTGCGAGATCGTCGCCAAGGTCCGATCTCGGGGAATGAGCCCCCAGCAGGCGGCCGCCAACTCGGGGGTGCACCGCTCGACCGTGTACCGCCTGCTCGCCCGCTTCGACTCGGGCGGCTGGGCGGCGCTTCACAGCCGCCGGCCGGTGCCCCACCGCCAGCCGCGGCGCCTGCCCCGCGAGCTGGAGGAGCAGGTCGTGAACGCGCGGGCGGCCAGCCACTACGGCCCCGCCCGCCTGGGGGCGATCCTCGGCATGCCCGCCTCGACGGTCGGCAAGGTGCTGCGTCGGGCCGGGCTCTCGCGCCGGCCGCGCCCGCCTCGCCCGCAGATCGTGCGCTACGAACGCGAGCGCCCGGGCGAGCTGCTGCACGTGGACACCAAACGCCTCGGGCGCTTCCACCAGATCGGCAAGCGCATCCTCGCCGACGGCATCCAACGCTCACCCCGCGCCGGCTGGCACACCCTGCACGTCGCCGTCGACGACCACACCCGGATCGCCTACTGCGAGGTCCTGGAAGGCCAAGGCGCCGAGGCGTCGTGCGCCTTCCTGGAGCGCGCGGTGGCCTGGTTCAACACCGAGCACGCCATCCAGGTCGAGCGGGTGCTCTCCGACAATGGGCACGCCTACCGCAGCCACGCCTGGCGTGACACCTGTGCCGCCCTCGGCATCGAGCGCCGCTACACCCGCCCCTACACCCCCCGCACCAACGGCAAAGCGGAGTCCTTCATCGGCACCGCCCTGCGCGAGTGGGCCTACCGCTACCCCTACCCCACCAGCACCCACCGCACCCGGGCCCTCCCAGGCTGGGTGCGGTGGTACAACCGACGCCGACCCCACAGCTCCCTCGGTGGCCTACCGCCGATCAGCCGTGTCGCGCAGGTCCGTGGTTACTTCACCTAGCCGGACGGCGACGCCCGGGCCGCGTCGCCCCGCGGACCCCGAACCGGGGGTAACCGACTCGCGCCGGGGGCGGTGGGCGCGAGCCGTGACCCGGGGTACCCCGCTCGCGGACGGGGGGAACCGCCTCGCGCCCGCCCCCCAACGGGGGGAGATGACTCGCGGCGGCGGGGGCC
>DASSBX010000469.1:0-2409 GCA_035698305.1 Miltoncostaeaceae bacterium
GGAGCCCACGGGCGGACGACGTCCGCTGCGCCGCACCGTGGAGCGCGAGCTGGCCGAGGAGGTCCCCGCGCTGCTCGCCGCCGCCGGGGTGCGGCCGTCGGTCGCCGCCGGACGGGCCGCGGTGCTGGGCGTGGGCGTGAACCTGGTGCGCCTGAGCCCGACGGTGTGCATGCTGGTACGACTGGCGCTGCCCCCGGCGTCGGCGCGCAGCGCGGGCGCGGCGGCGGGCCTGAGCGCGTCGGAGTTCACCGAGACGCGCCTGATCCCGGCCACCGCGGAGGGGTTGAGGGTCATGTGGGAGGAGCTCGGCGCCGACATGACGGTGAACGCCGCCGGCGCGCTGGCGGCATGGGAGGACGCGCGCGGCGTCCGCCGGAGGGTCCAGGATCCGGACCGCCCGCCCGGTGGCGGCCCAAGCTAGACGAGTGGGGGGCGGACGGCCGGGGGCCCTCGGCTAGCCTCGCTCGACGGGTCCCCACACTCGGTTCACGACGTAAGCGACAGGGATGTGACCATGCGGAAGACGGTTCTCGTGACGGGCGGCGCCGGGTTCATCGGCCCCCACCTCGTTCGACGGCTCCTCGCCGACGGCAACCGGGTCGTCTCGTTCGACAACTACGCGACGGGGTCGGCACGCAACCTGCCCGCAGCGGACGACCTCGAGGTCGTGGAGGGGGACCTGCGCGACCGCGACGGGGTCGCCGCCGCGCTGCGCCACGTCGCGCCGGACGCCGTGATGCACCTCGCGGCGATCCACTACATCCCCTACTGCAACCAGCACCCCGACCAGGCGATGGACGTCAACGTCGGCGGCACGTTCAACCTGCTCGAGGCCGCCAAGGACGTCGGCGTCTCGCGGATCGTCATGGCCTCCAGCGCCGCCGTCTATCCGATCCAGGACGCCGCCTGCCGCGAGGACGCCCCGACCGGGCCCACCGACATCTACGGGGCCACCAAGGTCGCCCTGGAGGCCCTCGGGCAGAGCTTCGCCGCCGAGACCGGGGTGCCCGTCACGAGCGCCCGGTTCTTCAACGTCTACGGCCCGGGCGAGACCAACCCGCACGTGATCCCGGACATCCTCGCCCAGCTCGACGGCGACGAGCCCGTCCGCCTCGGCAACATGACGCCGAAGCGCGACTACGTGCACGTGGACGACATCGCCGACGCGCTGATGGCTCTGCTGGCCCACGACCACGCCGAGCACCGCTCGTACAACATCGGCACCGGCACCGAGCACTCGGTCGCCGACCTCATCGAGGTGCTCTCCGGCCTGCTGGGCCGCGACGTGGCCGTGGTCTCCGAGGCCGGCCGCCGGCGCCGCCTGGACCGCCAGCACCTGCTGAGCGACATCAGCCGCATCCGCGAGGAGGTGGGCTGGGAGCCGAAGGTCGGGCTCGCCGACGGCCTGCGGGAGCTGCTGACCGAGACCGCCCGCACGCCGTGAAGGTCGCGATGGTGGGGCCGTACCCCCTTCCGGGGCGGCCCCCGACCGGCGGCGTCGAGGCCGTGGCCGTCGCCCTCGTCCGGGGGCTGCGCGCCGCCGGCGTCGACCCGACGCTGGTCACGTGCACCTCGGCGGTGACGGCGCCCGACGTCGTCCGCGACGACGGCCTCGACCTGCACCTGCTGCCGTACGGCTCGTCGGGCCGCCGGACGCTGCCGTACCTCACCGAGCAGCGCCACGTGAAGCGGACCCTGCGCCGCCTGGCTCCCGACGTCGTGCACGTGCAGGGCCAGACCCACGTGGCGACGGCCGCGCTGTCGGTCGGCGTGCCGACGGTGGTGACGCTGCACGGGATCATCTACCGGGAGCAGCACATCGCCGACCCCACCGCGGGGATCGCCCGGCGCGCCCGCGCCCGTCTGCGCAACGGCCTGAACGCGCGGTTCGAGCGGACCGTGCTGCGGCGGGCCCGCGACCTGGTGATCATCAGCCCGTACGTCCTCGACGCGGTGCAGGACATGACCCGGGCCCGCACCCACATGGTCGCCAACCCCATCGACGACGACTTCTACGAGATCCCCCGCCGGCCCGTGGCCGGCCGGGTGCTGTTCGTGGGCGTGATGAGCCCCCGCAAGAACGTGATGGTCCTGGTGCGGTCGTTCGAGGAGGTGCTCCGCCGCCGCCCCGACGCGACGCTGCACCTGGTGGGCCGCCCCGCCGACCCCGGCTACCTGCAGGCCCTCAAGGACGAGATCGCGCGTCGTGGCATGTCGACGTCGGTGCGCCACCTCGGCGTGGTTTCCGACGAGGAGCTCCGGCGCGAGTACGGCGAGGCGACCCTGCTCGCGCTGCCCTCCAAGGAGGAGTCGTCCCCGATGGCGATCCAGCAGGCGATGGCGATGGGCCTGCCGATCGTCGCGTCGCGTGCGGCGGGCATCCCGTTCCTGGTCGAGGAGGGCGTCACG
>DASSBX010000470.1:0-14860 GCA_035698305.1 Miltoncostaeaceae bacterium
GTGGGACGCGCTCCCGCCGGGAGTGTCGCTCACGCTGGCCTGGTCTCCGCCGCGCCCGGCCGCTACGCGAAGGCGCTGAGGCCGGTGATCGCGCGCCCGACGATGAGGGAGTGCACCACGTCGGTCCCCTCCACGGTGGACACCACCTCGACGTCGCCGAGGTGCCGGGCCACCTCGTTCTCCAGCAGGATGCCGTTACCGCCGAGCAGGTCGCGCGCCTCGGCGACGACGGCACGGGCGCGCGCGGCGTTGTGCATCTTCGCGAGCGACGCCACCGCCGGCGTCACCCTCCCGTCGCCGGCGAGCTGGGCCAGGCGCAGGCAGATGAGCCGCATGCAGGTGACGTCGGCGAGCATCTTCGCGAGGCGCAGCTGGGTGATCTGGTGGCCCGCGAGCGGGCCGCCGAACTGCTCGCGCTCGAGCGTGTAGGCCACGGCGGCCTCGTACGCGGCGACGGCGTGGCCGAGGGCTCCCCAGGCGATGCCGGGGCGGGCGGCCGTGAGGATCCGGACCGCGTCGTCGAACGAGGCGGCGTGCGCGAGCCTGTTCTCGGCGGGCACGCGGACGTCGCTCAGCACCACGTCGGCCTGCCAGGAGGCGCGCTTGGCGATCTTGCCGGTGATGAGGGTGGTCTCGACGCCGGGCGTCCCCTTCTCGACGACGTAGGCGCCGACATCCCCGTGGGCGTCGCGGGCCCACACCACCATCAGGTCGGCGAACACGGCGTTGCCGATCCAGCGCTTCTCGCCGTCGAGGACGTAGCCGTCCCCGAGGCGGCGGACGCGGGTCTCGAGCACCACGGCGTCGGAGCCGTGGTCGGGCTCGGTGAGCGCGAACGCCCCGATCGTCTCGAGCCGCGCCATGCCGGGCAGCCAGCGGTCCCTCTGCTCCTCCGAGCCGAGCGTGGCGATGGCGTTCATCGCCAGGCCGGAGTGGACGCCGTGGAACGTGCTGACCGAGCCGTCGCCGCGCGCCAGCTCCATCGAGACGAGGCCGGCGGCGAGCGGGCTCAGGCCCGGGAGGCCGTGCCCGGTGTGGGTGCCGCCGCAGACGTTCAGCTCCGCGAGGCCGGGGAGCAGCGGGAACGGGAACTCGGCCCGCTCCCAGTAGCCGTTGATGACCGGCCGCACCTGCTCGTCGCAGAAGCGGCGCACCCGGTCGCGGACGGCCCGCTCCTCGTCGGTGAGCTCGAGGTCGGTGAGGTAGAGGTCGCTGGTCGCCGCGTCGGAGGCGCTCACGCGGGCAGCCTGCCAGGGTTGCGCGGGCGCCGCGCGGGGCAGACAGTCCGGGTGTCCCGCCGGACCGGATGAAGGAGCGTGAGATGGCGACCTGTCAGCACACGGTGTGCACCTGCGAGGCGTCGGAGGGCAGCGACTACTGCTCCCCCTGGTGCGCGGCCAACCCGGACGCCGGCGAGTGCCACTGCCACCACGCCCACTGCGAGGCCCCGCACCACCACTGAGCCCCGGCGCTACGGGGCGACCCGCACCACCTCGCCGGCGGAGAGGTGGCGGACGCCCTCGTCCGTCAGCAGGCGCAGGCGGCCGAGGTCGTCGGTGCCGTCGGCGGTGCCGGTGATCTCCCCGTCCGGCAGGCTCACCGCGATCCGGCGGCCGGCGAGCATGTCGCGCTCCGCGAAGGCGGCGAGGACGGGGGTGGGGCCCCTCCGCGTCCACTCGGCGTAGCGGCGCCCGAGGGCGGCGAGCAGGTCGACGAGCAGGTCGGCGCGGCGCGGCGGCTCGCCCAGGTCGGCGAGGGCGCCGGGGCTCCAGCGCGCGTCGTCCAGGTCGGGGGCGGAGCGGACGTTGATCCCGACCCCCGCGACCGCCCAGGCCACGCGCTCCTGGTCGGCTGACATCTCGCAGAGGATCCCCGCCACCTTGCGGCCGCCGACGAGGATGTCGTTGGGCCACACGATGCGGGCGTCCGGTCCCAGGGCCTCCGCCGCCCCCACCGCCGCCACCACCGGCACCAGGCCGGCCTCGACCGGCGCCGCCTGCGGTCGCAGCAGCACCGACACCAGCAGGGCGTGGCCGCCGGCCGCCAGCCACCGGCGCCCCCGCCGGCCCCGGCCCGCCGACTGGCGGTCGGCCCCCACCACCGTCCCCTCCGGGGCGCCGTCGCGCGCCAGGGCGGTGAGGTCGTCGTTCGTGGAGCCCGTCTCCACGTTCCATGTCACCGGGCCGGCCA
The DNA here is from genome assembly GCA_035698305.1 of Miltoncostaeaceae bacterium. Lineage (GTDB taxonomy): Bacteria > Actinomycetota > Thermoleophilia > Miltoncostaeales > Miltoncostaeaceae > Miltoncostaea. The sequence goes on from DASSBX010000470.1 coordinate 2,191, forward strand.
GCGGCTGCGCCAGGCGCGGCGCGACCAGGGCGGGGACGACCGGGTCGGCGTCCGGGTCGAGGCGGTAGCCGTCCGGCTCCCCCGCCACCGCGAGCCCCTGGCGGCGCAGCGCCTCCACGTGGCGGTGCACCGCCGCCCGCGAGCAGCCGAGCCGCGCGGCGATCGCCTCGCCGGACACCCCGGCGTCGCCCGCCAGCACCAGCGCCGCGAGCACCTCCTCGCGGCGGGCGTCCGCGGCGGCGCTCACTCGGGCGGCGCCTCGCCGGTGATCAGCCGGGCGCCCCGCCCGCGGGTGATGAAGCTGATCGTCCAGCGGATGAACACGAGGACCCGGTTCTGGAGGCCGGTCAGGTAGAAGAGGTGGATCGTCAGCCACCCGAGCCAGGCGAAGAGGCCGGTGAGCTGGACGCCCTTGATGACCCCCACCGCCTTCATCCGGCCGATCGTCGCCAGGTTGCCCTTGTCGCGGTAGCGGAACGGGGCGGGCTGCTCCTGCCCCTTCAGGCGCGCCTTCACCACCCTCGCGGCGTAGCGGCCCATCTGCATCGCCGCCGGCGCCACCCCCGGGAGCGGGATCAGGCCGCCGTGGCCGTCCGACACCCGCGTCATGTCCCCCAGCACCATGATCTCCGGGTGCCCCGGCAGGGTCAGGTCGGGCTCCACCGTCACCCGGCCCGCGCGGTCCACGTCGGCGCCCGTCGCCCGCGCCAGGATCGCCCCGAGGGGCGACGCCGCCACCCCCGCCGCCCACACGATCGTCCGCGACTCCAGCCGCTCCGTGCCGCCACCGGGCACCGCGAGCGTCACGCCCGCCTCGTCCACGTCGGTCACCATCCGGTCGAGCCGGACGGTCACGCCCAGCTTCTCGAGCTGCCGGCGCCCCTTCTCCGACAGCCGCTCGGGGAAGGCGAGCAGCACCCGGTCGGCGCCCTCCACCAGCACGATCCGGGCGGTGCGGGGGTCGATCTTGCGGAAGTCGCGCTTCACCGTGTCGCGGGCGATCTCCGCGATCTGGCCGGCCACCTCCACCCCGGTGGGGCCGCCGCCGACCACCACGAACGTCAGGTACTCCCGCTGCAGGTCCGGATCGGGCTCGATCTCGGCGGCCTCGAAGGCGCTGAGGATGCGGCGCCGCAGCTCCAGGGCGTCCTCCAGCGTCTTCAGCCCCGGCGCGAGCGGCTCCCACTCGTCGTGCCCGAAGTACGCGTGGCCCGCGCCGGCGGCGACGATCAGCGTGTCGTAGGTGACGTCGGACGGATGCCGTCCCGCGACCGACTCGCAGCGGATGCGGTGCCGCTCGACGTCGATGTCGGTGACGTCGGCGAGCATCACCGTGGTGTTGCGCTGCCGCTTGAGCACCCCGCGCAGCGGCGACGCGATCTCCCCCGGCGAGAGCGCCCCCGTCGCCACCTGGTAGAGCAGCGGCTGGAACAGGTGGAAGTTGCGCCGGTCGATCAGGGTCAGGTCGACGTCGGCGCGCCTCAGGTTCACGGCGGCCTGCAGGCCGCCGAAGCCGCCGCCGACGATGACCACCCGGTGTGGAGCGGTGTGGGGCACGGCTACCGCCCGAGCAGGATCTTGCGGACCTCGGTCTCCTTGCCGGGCTCCAGGATCGCGAGCACCTGGTCGCCGTCGCGCAGGACCGTCGCGCCGACCGCGATCTCGGCCGTGCCGTCGCGCACGACGGAGATGAGCCGCGAGCCGGTCGGGAAGCCCAGGTCCTCGACGGACCTGCCGAGGCAGGGGGATTTGCGGTCGATCTCGACCTCGATGATCTCGAGGTTCTCGTTCCGCAGCTCCAGCAGGTGCACGAGATCGAACTCGGGCACCTCGTGCTCGATGAGCGCGAGGATCCGCTGGGTCGGGCAGACCGTCGGCGTGACGCCGAGCAGGTCGAAGTGCGGCTGGTTGCGCGGGTCGTTCACGCGCGCGATCACCTTCTTCACGCCGTACCGCTCGCGGGACAGCTGGGAGATGACCAGGTTGTCCTCGTCGTCCCCCGTCACGGCCACCACGATGTCGGGCGGCCGGGTGATCCCCGCCCGCTCCAGGACGTACAGCTCGGTGCCGTCGCCGTGCACGACCCGGTGGCCGAACTCCTCCTCCAGGTGGTCGGCCCGGGTCGGCTTGTTCTCGACGACCACGACCTCCTGGTCGAGCTCCATCAGGCTGCGGGTCACGTTGGCGCCCACCTTCCCGCCGCCCACCACGATCGCGAACATCGCTACCTGCTCCCCGCCGCGAGCGCCCAGCTCGCGAGCCCCTCGATGGCCATCTTCACCGGCGAGATGATGTGGAACCCGCGGCCGGCGTAGGCCTCCGCCCGCGCCGGGTCCTGGATGCGGGCCGCCACGTGCGCCACGCCGTACTTGCGGATCGCGACCTGGGCGATCACCAGGTTGGTGTTGTCGCCGTCGGTCGCCGCGATGAGCACGTCGGCGTCCTCGACGCCCGCCTCCTCCAGCACCTTCGCGTCCATGCCGTGGCCGAGCACGAGGGGCTGGCGCCACTCCGGCCCGAGCCGCGAGAGGTTGTCCTCGTCCAGCTCCACCACGGTCACCTCCCACCCCTCCTCGTCCAGGGTGCGCGCGAGCGTCGCGCCCACGCGCCCGCAGCCGATCACGATCGCCCTCATGCGCGCATCATGACTCGATTCCCTCCTCCAGGACGCCCTCGGGATATGTCACCACCATCACTTCGCAGGGGGCCGTGCGCAGCACCTCGTCGACCGTCGGGCTGAAGAACCGCGCCTGCTTGCGCCACCGTGGCGCCGACCCCATCAGGATGAGGTCGGCCCGCGTCACGCGGGCCTCCTCGATGATCGCCTCGGCCAGCGAGCGGGCCCGCACGACGTGGCCGATCACGGTCACCCCGAGGTGGGCGGCGATCTCCCGCGCGTCCTCGATCGCCTCCAGGCCGCGGTGCTCCTCCTCCGTGTACTCCGCCTCGAGCGGCAGCGACATCGGGACCTTGACGACGTGGACCACGATGACCTCGGCGTCGCGGTCCACCGCCTCGCGGTCCTCGGCGAGCCGAAGCGCCGTGGCCAGCACCTCCTGACCGATCGCGCCGAGCTTCAGGGGCACCAGGATCCGCTCGACCTCGCGGGCCGCCTCGTCCTCGGGCGACTCGTCCACCAGGTCGGGCACCGCCGGGGTCGCCCTGCCGAGCAGCGTCTCGCCGCCGGCACGGCGCGACAGCAGGTACACCACCGCGCCGAGCACCAGCCACACGGGCCCGGCGATCGCCGCCGCGCCGTGCGTGAACATCGACGTCACCCAGAGCGCCAGCGTCAGGATCGCGCCGACGATGGGCAGCACCGGCACCTCGGCACCGCCCACCCGCACGGCCCCGGGGACGCGGAACGGGCGCTCCAGCTCCGGCTCGCGGATCCGCAGGCGCACCACCGCGAGCTGGCCGGCGGTCATCGCGATGAGCACCCCGAAGCTGAAGAGCCCGGCCAGGAACTGCGCGCCGTCGCCCACCGCGTCGGCCACCACGATCAGCACCGGGGCGATCGCCGCGGCGGCCAGGGTGGCGACGGGGGTGGGGGTGCGCTCCCGCCGCTCGGGGCGCGCGAACGCGTGGGGCAGCATGTCGTAGCGCGCCATCGAGTAGGCGAGCCGCTCACCGCCGGCCATGGCGGTCGCGATGATCGTGACCAGCACCAGCGCGTTGGAGACGCCCACGAACGTCTCGAGCGCCTGCCCGCCCCACGCCATCTCCCCGCCGATCGCGTCGGCGATGCCGGCCAGGGGCGCCTGCAGCCAGTCCGTGCCGAGCGCGCTGGCCACGCCGTCGGGGCCCGCCGGGTCGGGCACCGCCGGGTAGGCCGACAGCCCCACGATCGAGACCACCACGTTCACCACCACCACCAGGCCGATCCCGATGAACAGGCTCCGCGGCAGCGTCCGGCCCGGCTCCCGCACCTCGGAGGCGAAGTTCACGATCGTCTCCAGCCCGGTGTACGCGAGCGTCGCGAGCGACAGCGCCAGCGCGATCGACCCGAGCGAGGGCGTCTCGCCGAGGTCGGTGCCGAACCGCAGCACGCCCGGGTCGAACACCAGCGCGAGCCCCGCGACCGCCAGCAGCAGCTGGGCGAGGAGCGCCAGGCCCGACACCACCACCGCGACCGGGTAGAGCCGCACCTTCCGCGTCCACCGCAGGGCCGCGACGAACGCGATCACCCCGATTCCCGACACCGCGTCCCACGGGCCGCTCTCGACGGCCTCCCAGCCGAAGACGGCGCCGAGGTAGTGCGGAACGAACAGCGCCGCGATGGCGATGACGACCAGGTAGTCGAGGAACAGCACCCAGCCGGCGACGAAGCCGAGGGGGTCGCTGAACGCCCGCCGCACGAACGTCGCCGTCCCCCCCGCCTCCGGCAGCGCCGACGCGCCCTCGGCGTAGGAGAGCGTGACCACCAGCACCAGGACGCCGACGCCCAGCAGCACCCACGGGGTCACGCCCGCCGCGTACAGCGCGACGATCCCGAGGGCGAAGATCAGCGAGGAGCCGACCTCCCCGAACGCGACGAGCGCCAGCGAGCGGGCCCGCAGCCGGCGGGCCGGCGCCGTCAGCCGCGGCGCCACGAGCCCCCTCCCGCCACCCAGAGCCGCAGGGCCCCCGCCACCACCATCAGCGCGCCGAGGATCAGCCCCACGCCCCCGCCGACCCCCAGGGCGATGGTTCGCCCCACCACGGCGATGCCGAGCACGATCAGCAGGACCGCGAAGACACGGGCGGAGCGGTTCATGCGGCAGCCGGGACCCGCGCCGGCGCCGTCCGAGCCGCGACGACCATCACCCGGCAGGGGCTGTGCTTCATCACGTACCGCACCGTCGGCCCGAACACCTGCGCCCGCCGCCCGATGCCCCGGCGGGCGGCACCCATCACCACCAGCTCGGCGTCGCGGGCGACGACGTCGGCCACGATGGCGGGGCCGGCGGCGCGGGCGCGCTCCAGCCGGGTGACCGCCCGCACCCCGTAGCTCTCGACCAGGGCGCGCGCGTCGTCCAGCAGCGAGTTGGCCTCGCGCTCGACCTCGGGCAGGACGGCGGTGAGCGGCAGCTCCATCGGGATCTCGACGACGTGGACCACCGCGACCCGCGACCGTCGCTCCGCGGCGAGCCGGGCCGCCGTGATCAGCGCCTCCTCCGACTCGGTGGAGCGCACCACCGGGACGACGATGGAGCGGTACGCGATGGCGAGCGACGGCCCGAGCACGATCGCGGGGGCCTTCGAGGTCTCGCGCAGCGGCAGGTGCAGCACCCGCCCGCGGTAGACCATGTACACGACGAAGCCGATCGCCAGCCAGCCGAGCCCCGCCCACCGCGTGAGCGGCTCCTGCACCACCACCACCAGCCACGCCAGCCCGGTGGCCAGGCCGCCGACGACCGCGAACAGCGGCCAGTCGATGCCCCGCAGGCGCAGGTTCGGCCGGGAGCGGTACACCAGCTCCACGTCGCGCTGCCGCACGCGCAGCGCCACCAGCGACACGTGCGCCACCGTGAACGACAGCATCGCCCCGAACGAGTACATCGTGCCGAGGAAGTCCGTCTGGCCGGGGAGCAGGGCGAGGATCGACGCCCCGCCGGCGAACAGCACCAGCGCGAGCCACGGCGTGCCGAACCGGGGGTGGAGCCGCCGGAAGACGTCGGGCAGCTGGCGGTAGCTGGCCATGGAGTACGCGATGCGCGACGCGCCGATCACCCCGGCGTTGGCGGCGGCGAAGAGGATCGTCGCGGCGATGCACCCGATGTAGATGCGGAGGGTGTCCTGCACGAGCCCCTCGAGGCCCAGGTTCTGGACGACGCCGGAGATCGGGTCGTTGGCGAACCCGCCGTCCTGGGGGGGCTCGCCGAGCAGGGTGGTCGGGTCGGCGGCGTCGGTGTCCACCGGCAGGGCCGACAGCGCGATCGCCGGGAGCGTGAAGTAGATGGCGTAGACGGCGATCGCCACCAGCCGGATCGCCCGCGGGATGTCCCGCGAGGGGTCGCGCGCCTCCTCCGACAGGTTCGAGATCGTCTCGATGCCGGTGTAGGCGATCATCGCCAGCGGGACCGCCAGGAAGAAGTTGCTCCACGTGGGCACCGTGCCCAGATCCACGTTGGCCAGCAGGATCTCCGGCGAGAAGATCAGGACGAAGCCGACGATCACCAGCAGGGCCTGGGTGGTGAAGTCGATGGCGGCGAGCACGATGTTGAGCCGCGCCGCCTCCTTCGCGCCCACGATGTTGACGCCGACGAGCACCACGATGAGCCCGGCGGCCACGATCACGTCCCACGGGTTCCGGTTCAGCGGCTCCCACAGGAACTTCAGGTAGTGGGGCACGAAGAACGCCGAGATGGCGATCGTGATCACGTAGTTCAGGAGCTGGGCCCACCCGGCGCCGAACGAGACGACCTCGTTGAACGCGTGGCGGGCGAAGCTGGCCGAACCGCCGGCCTCCGGGTAGCGGACCGTGCCCTCCGCGTAGGTCGCCGCCGTCATCGCGAAGATGACCCCCGCGATGATGAAGACGATCGGCGTGAGCCCCAGCGCGAAGGCGGCCGTGACGCCCAGCGCGTAGTAGATCGACGAGCCGACATTGCCGTACGCCGTCGCGAACAGGGCGTTGGCGCCGAGGACGCGTTGGAGCCCCTCCTGCTGGCGGCGGCGGGCCACGGCGGGACTCTACGTCGCGGGGTCGGCGGCCCGGGGGGCGCCGGCGGGGGTCAGCCGGCCGCCGGGCCCAGGACGCGGCGCGCGGCGCGCTCGACGCCGCCGATGAGGGGCACCTGCACCTCGGGCGGCCGGGTCGCCAGGCGGTGGCCCAGGAATCGGCGGGCGGCGTCGCGGCGCAGCACCTGGAACGTCAGGGCGGGGAGGCGCTCGATGGCGGCGCGGGCCAGCCAGGCGGTGGCGGCGTGCCCGGCGAGCGTGCGCTGGACGCGGAACCGGTAGGGCTCCATCCCGTCGATCCGCCCCGCCAGCAGGTCGAGCGCCGTGGCGGTGGCGATCTCGGAGGACAGGAACGCCTCGAACATCCCGTCGCCCGACAGCGGGTCGACGAGCCCCGCGGCGTCGCCGACCACGGCGGCGCGTCCGCGCGCCACGCCCTGCCACGTGCGTCGCAGCGGCAGCCGGTGGCCGCGGACGTCGGTGAGCTCGTCGGGGCGCACGTCGTGCATCGCGCACAGGGCGTCGAGGAACCGGCGCATCCGCGGGCCCTCGGACGCCCACCCGCCGACGCCGACGTTGATGTGGTCGCCCTTGGGGAAGATCCATCCGTAGCCGCCGGGGACGGTGTCGATCTCGAGCGTCGCCCGGCCGCGGTGGACGGCCTCGCGTTCGGGCGTCATCGGCGCGTTGCCCTCCAGCGCGACGCCGAAGGTGCGGTCGCCGCCGAGGCCGAGCGCCTTCGCGGTGACCCCGTTCGCGCCGTCCGCGCCGATCAGCAGCTCGGCGGTGATGCGCCCGCCGCCCTCCAGCGTGACCACGGGGCGGCCGCCCGGCCCGTCCAGGGCGATGTCGCGGACCCGGGTGGCGTCGCGGAAGTCGGCCCCCGCCCCGGCCGCCGTCTCGGCCAGCAGGTGGTCGAGGCGCCGGCGCTGCGTCATGAGGGCGATCGGCTCGTCGTAGTGGTGGGTGGTGACGGCGCGGAACCGCAGTCGCAGATCCACGCGGTCGACGGCGTCCTCCACGACCGGCGACACGTCGATCGGCAGCGACTTCAGCGCGCGGCCGGTGAGGCCCCCGCCGCAGGGCTTGTCGCGGGGGAAGCGCGCCCGGTCGAGCAGCACCACGCGGGCGCCCTCGCGGGCGAGGCGGTACGCCGCCGACGACCCGCCCGGGCCGGCACCCACCACCACCGCGTCGAACCGCTCCTCCACCCCGCCTCCGTCCTCAGTCGACGCCGGGCACTATGACGATCCGGGACGCCGTCGGCACGAGCGTCCGTCACCCGCCTGGCCGGGCGGTGCACGCGCGGACTACCTGCGTGCGTCGACCGCCTTGCGCAGTTGCTCCTTGTTCATCGAGGAGCGGCCGGGCACGCCGAGCTTCTTCGCCTCCGCGTAGAGCTGGTCGCGGGTGCGGCCCTTCGCGCGGTCCGTCCCCGACCGCCGGCCGCCGCGCCGGCCCGAGCTCATGTCGTCCGTGGAGATGCGCGACGACGTCTTCGCCTCGCCGGAGCGGGCCCGCTCCTTGTTGACGGTGCGCGCGGCGATCTCCTCCGCCCGCTTCTCGGAGCTCCCCTGGTCCTTCTGACGCTCCTTGATGTGCCGGTACTGCCGTTCGCGCTTCGCGTTGCTGCCGGCCGGCATCCCCCCACCTCCTCAGCTCGTGTGGTGTGCGGTACCCCCGCGCCCCGTCCCTGGAACGCCGGCGGGGTCGTGCCGGCGGGCTGGCCAGGGAGGGCCGGCCCGGCATAGCGTGGGCGGGCGGCGCGGCGGACCCGCCGCGCCGGCGACCGTCACGAGGAGCCACCATGGCGTACTGCCTGGTTCAGGACTGGGTCGAGCCGGAGACCGAGCGCTCGACCGTCAACTACGACGCGATCAGCGCGCGGCTGACTCCGCTCGCCGAGGAGGCGGCGGGCTTCATCGCCCACGCCGCCGGATGGACGGGGAACGGCTTCCGGATCATCGAGCTCTGGGAGTCGAAGGCGGAGTGCGACGCGTTCACGCGCGACCACGTGATGCCGGCGGTGGCGGAGGTGGCCGCCGGCGACGCGACGATGCCCGAGACCACCGGGTTCGACCTCCACAACCTGGTGGTCCGCCCCCGTTAGCGGGCGCCGGCGTCGCCCGGCGCCGTCCTGACGATCTCGAACTGGTCGGCGGTGTGCGTCAACTCGAGTTGGCGCATGACCGTCTCGGACGGGTGCAGCAGCCGCAGCCGGCCGCCGCGCGCGGTGACGACGTCGTGCAGGCGGAAGAGCGACCGCAGGCCGGTGGAGTCGATGAAGGCGACGTCGGCCATGTCGAGGTCGAACGGGTTCGCGCCATCGGCGATCTCGCGCACGCGCGTCACGAGGGCGTCTCCGGTGATCAGGTCGATGTCCCCCGAGAGCGCGTGGACGCTCCTGCCGCCGGAGCGGCGGAGCACGCCGTGCAGGAGACCCTGGAAGTCGTCGCGGTGGAGCATGTGGGGACCCGATCCCCGTCGTCCGTCAGCTCAGATGGCGCGGTCGAGCAACCCCGCCTCCGCGAGTGCGTCGGCCGCGTGCTCAGGATGATTGCGGATCACCACGGAACGGCCTCGCTCCTCGCCGATCCCCCGGGCGTCGAGAAGCGCGGCGACCCCCGACGCGCCCAGGTACTCCACGTCGCGCAGGTCGATCACCAGCCGCCCGGCCGCCTCCCGCGCCAGCTCGCCGAGGCGCCGCTCCAGCATCGCGGCGTGGCTGCCGTCCATGCAGCCGCGCGCGTGGCACGTGACCTCACCCGGCTGCCGGACGATCACCAACGACAGCGACCCCGGAGACGGGCCGCGGTCGTCGAGTCGCTCTCCGCCCCGGTGCGCGATGGCCATCCCACGGCTGGTCTACCCGGGCGGCCGCCACGCAAACGGGGCACCCGCCACGCGGGTGGGGAGGAACGCCCCGCCATGGCGCGTCCCGGCGAGGCGGGAACGCCACGCGGGACGCGCCGGGGGGCCGAGGTCGAGGGTGGGTGCTCGGGGAGCGCCGGACCCACCCTCGTGATCGTCGGCAGCAGCTCCGGGCGAGACCTCCGCCCGGTGCCGGCCCAGTCAGCCCGTGCCACGCTGACGACGCGACCGTATGTCGCGTCCGGCCGCTCCGACGTCCCCCGACCGGAGGGTTCGCCCCTCCCCGTTCGGCGGGATCGGCGCGCCGCCGCGGCGTCGTCGATCAGGTGCCTCTCGATGAGCTCGAGGCGGATCCCGTCGGGGTCGCGGAAGTTCAGGAACCGCCGCGTGCCGAACGGTGCGCCGTGGCCGCGCTCCTCCGGCGGGCCGGTCAGGCCGGGGGCCATCCCGATCCGCTTCACCTTCCCCAGGATGTCGTGGCAGGCGTCGAGGTCGTCGACCTCCAGCCCGACGCGGGCGATGCCGAGGTGAGTGGTCCGATTCGCAGGACGGATCGGACGGAGGCGGCGGATCGTGCGATGCTGGCCGGGAGGATGGGCCGGCGAGGAGGGGTGCGACGACCACGAACGGCAGTGGAGCCGTATCACCGGCGGTGCATGGACCTGATGTTCCGCGAGGCGGTGCGGCACTCGTACGCGCGGCGGCGGATCTGGAGTCGCCTGGTGGAGAGACGGGGTCGGTCCCGGACGTCGGCGGCTCCCCATGAACGCCGCCTGCGTGACCGTGGAGCGCGAAGGGGTCGACCTGGAGGAGGCCGCGGCACACGCCGCGGACGACGCGGCCCGCCTCCTCACCGCCTGACGGAGCGGGACGTGGGGGCCCCGGTGCGTCACCGATGCGTCGGCGGCGACGGCGGCGGCCTGAACCGCGCCGGCGGCTGAGCGATGGGCCACCCGGTCTTCACGATCGGACACTCCAACCGCACATTCGACGAGTTCGCGGAGCTCCTGCGCGAGAGCGGCATCGCCCTCGTCGTCGACGTCCGGCGGCTCCCCGGCTCGAGGAGGCACCCCCAGTTCGACGAGGACGCCCTCGGCGCGGCGCTCGCCGACCGCGGCGTGGGGTTCCGCCGCGCGGAGGGGCTGACGGGCCGCCGGCCGGTCAGCCGGGACGTCCCGGACGCGGTCAACGCCTGGTGGGAGAACCGCAGCTTCCACAACTACGCCGACCACGCGCTGTCCGGCGGGTTCCGCGACGCCCTCGCCCGCCTCCGCGAATGGGGCGCCGCGACCCGCACCGCCGTGATGTGCTCGGAGGCGGTGTGGTGGCGATGCCACCGGCGCATCATCGCCGACCATCTGCTCGCCCACGGGGAGGAGGTGATCCACATCCTCGGCCCCAACCGCGTCGAGGCCGCCCGGCTGAGCGCCGGGGCGGTCGTCGGCGATGACCTCGTCGTCACCTACCCCACCGCCGGACGGGAGTCCTGATGTCGTCGGAGGACACGTCCCGAGTCGCGGCCACCAGGAGGGCAGGCGCGCGACCTTACGCCGCCGGCACCTCCCGCTCGAAGATGAACATCAGACTCATCGTGCCACCCGGGCCGACGCGCCCCTGCACCTCGGTCTCGATCACCGACCGCAGGTGCCATCCCTCCGCAGCGCGTGCATTCAGCAGTCGCTCGACCTCGGCGCCGTCCATCTTGTCCCCGAGCAGCTTCGATCGGAGCGTCTCCACCTTGTAGGTGACACCCCAGGATCGGCGGTAACCGGCTGCGACGGCCGCCTCCTGTGCGTCCTCCGCCTCGATCTCCCGTGTGCGGCGAGCGATCGACTCGCTCAGGGACTCCTGCGGTGCGGGTCCCTGGGTGAAGCGGTCCTTCAACCCCATGTCACCCCTCCAGGTCGTTGGGCCCGGGAGCCACGATCTCCGCTCCCTGTCATGTCCGGAACCCCCCGATGGTCGAGGCGCCGCCCTGACCGCTGATTCGAGCTGGACGGGCGAGGAACCGCGGCGCTGCGCTCTCGCGAGCTTCCCCTTGAGCCGCCGCATCCGAGCGACACCGGGATCCGGAGACCACACCCACGGGCCCACAAGCGCGAGGAAAAGGAGCAGCGCCGGGTGCGGCTGTGCGATCTCGCCGATGAGCGCCCCCGACGAGGACGTACTCGGAGACGCCGGCGATCAGCAGCTCGCGGCCGTGACCACACCGCCTTCGAGACGGGGACCCCCCGCGACGACACGCCCTCCAAACGCTGACCGCACAGCATCAGAAGCGCGGGAGGCGCCGCCTGCGCCGTCCTGGGCTGTCGGTTCCCCGACGATCCCCCATGGTGCGAGCCGGTTGCCCCGGCCGAGCCGGATGAACCGGCTTCGTGCAGGGATTCCCCGAGCGCGCCCGGCAGGATTCGAACCTGCGACCAACGGCTTAGAAGATCGCTTCAGTCGCTTCTGCGCGTCGGCCGCCCCTGGCACGTTTGTCCGTGTTGAGCAGGCGTTTTTCGGCTCATCGAACACCCGCGTCCGTTGGTCGAACCGGCGCTTCTGCGCGCCTCGTGTGGGATGGACGTGGGATGGAATCGTCGCTCGGCCGGGCTCTGGCCTTCTTCATTTCGCACCACGGTGCATCTGCGTCCCGCTCGATCGATCTTTCTCTGGCGGTGCGAGTTGCTGAGCGTCGCCAAGCTCGCCCTCGGGCAGGAGGCCTACTACGAGCAGCAGGTCGCGCTCGGCCTCGACGACTACTACGCCGGTCGCGGTGAGTCGCCTGGTCTGTGGGCGGGCTCGGGCGCCGAGGGCCTCGAACTATCGGGGGTCATCGCGGACGGCGACCTCGGAACACTCCTTCGCGGCGTCAGCCCCGCCGATGGTGAGCGGCTGCGCGCGCCGGCCCGGCAACGCACGATCACGGTCCGCACGCTCGACGAGGCGACCGGCGTGTGGAGCGACGAGCCGAAGACGCTCGCCCCGGTCGCCGGCTACGACCTCGTCTTCTCGTGCCCGAAGAGCGTCAGCCTCCTGCACGCCCTCACCGACGACGAGCAGGTGCGCCGGACGATCTCCGACGCCCACGAGGCGTCGTGGCGGGCGGCGCTCGCCTACCTGGAGTCCGAGGCCGGCGTGGTGCGCCGCGGCC
>DASSBX010000471.1:0-9536 GCA_035698305.1 Miltoncostaeaceae bacterium
AAGGCGGGCGGCCGGCTCACCATCCGCTTCCGCGGGCTCGCGAAGGGCGCGAAGGTCACCGCCCGCGGGCGGCGCGCCAAGGTGGTGCGGAACCGGATCGTGCTGAAGCGCGTCAGGCCCGGCCGGTTCGTCGTGCTCATCAGGCCGCCGGCGCGGCTGCGGGCCCGCTACACCGTCCTGAGGGTCGTGGTGGTGGTCCCGAAGCGCGGGACCGCGAGGGTCGTCCGGATCAGGGGTTAGCCGGCCCTACCAGGCACCGTGGTGGCCGCTCGTGTCGGTCTGCTCCATGGGCCACACGTCGGGGAGGTCGACGCTGAAGTTGCCCTCGTCGTCGGCGTGCTTCTTGTGCCACTCCGTGAAGTTCGGGATGGAGAAGCCCACGACCCGGAAATTGTTGCGGTCGACCCGGACGATCAGCTCGCGCTCGGGGTCGAGCACGGCGAGGGCCGGCGTGGGGATCCCGTACGAGCAGTGGTAGGCGTCCTTCTCCTTGTCGTACCGGGTCATCGCGTCGGACGGCGTGTGGGTGCCCCCGCCGACGGCGGAGGCCGGCTCGTCGGGCGCGTCGTCGGGCGGGCCCCCAGGTCCGGGCGGCAGAGGCGGCGTGGTGCTCATCGGTCTCCTCCCAGGAGGCGTTGTGCGACTGCCCGGACGTCCTTGCCATCGGCCTGGCCGCCGAGCCGGGTCATCGCGGCCTTCATCACCCTGCCCATGTCGCCCGGCGACGTCGCCCCCTCGGCCGCGATGACCTCCGCGACCACGGGCTCGATGGCGGCGGGGTCCAGCTGTGCGGGCAGGTAGGCCTCGATCACCGCCATCTCGCGCTCCTCCTTCTCCACCAGGTCGGCGCGCGCCCCGGCGCGGAACTGCTCGATCGACTCGCGGTGCTGCTTCACCAGGCCGCGCAGCACCTTCACCGCGGCGTCGCCGGACAGCGGCCCGCGGGCCTCGATCTCCGCGTTCTTCATGGCGGCGCGGGCGCGGCGGATCGTTCCGACGCGCAGCTTGTCGCCGGACCGCATCGCGTCCTTCATGTCCGCGTCCAGCCGGGTGGCGAGGTCGGTCGTCTCGGGCATACGCACGTCAATCTAGCCTCTGGCCCTCCTCCGACGTCCGTCGAAGGGGCGGTCCAGGAGCCAGAACAGCGCCAGCGCGAGGGCTGCGGCCGACGCGATGTACCAGGGCCACGGGCCCATCAGGTCCAGCAGGCTGCCGCCCGCGGGCGTGCGCCGCAGGTACATGTAGTTGCCGTCGAACAGCAGGCACCCCGTCGCCGCGAGGGCGGTCACGGCGAGGCTCCACGCGTAGGCGCGGGGCACGGCGCCCGGCCGCGGCGTGCGGCGCATCCCCCACGCCATGAGCACCGCCGCGACGATCACGCCGGAGTGCGCGATGACGAACCACCACCAGCGGTAGTCGGGGAACGACTGGCGCAGGTCGGGCGTCAGCAGCGCCTGCGCCGACGCCGATCCGGCCCAGAACCAGGTGAGCTCGAACGCGAGCGGCGAGCCCCACCACAGCGCGATGACCGCGGCGATCGTCGCCGCGTCGGTGAGCTGCAGCGGCAGGTCGGTGCGCGCCGAGAACCCCCGGTCCGCCCAGTGCACGGCGTGGAAGACGACCTCGTTGAGCACCAGCAGCACGGCGAGCGCCCGCGCGCCGAGCAGGGTGCGGGCCCCCGCGCCGTCGCGGCGGGCCAGGAGCCCGGCGCCCGCGGCGGCGGCCGCGGTGGCCGCCAGCACGACGAGGTGCTCCGCCGAGAAGGCGTCCACCGGGCGCGCCCTCAGAAGGGCTTGTCGTCCTCCCGCAGGCGCGCCCGCAGCTCGCGCAGCCGCGCGGCCATCTCGGCCTCCGGCCCGCGGTCGGTGGGCTCGTAGAGCACCAGCCCCTCCAGCCCCTCCGGCAGCAGGCTCTCGTCGAGGACGGCGTCCGGATGATCGTGGGGGTACCGGTAGCCGGGGCCGTGGCCCAGGCCGCGGGCGTTCGCGACGCTCGCGTCGCGGAGCGCCAGCGGCGGCCGGCGGGCGCCCTCGCGCTCCACCAGGTCGAGGGCGGCGCCGATCGCGCGGTACGACGCGTTCGACTTCGGCGCCAGGGCGATGTACGTCGTGGCCTGCGCCAGGTTGATGCGCGCCTCCGGCAGCCCCACGAACTCCACGGCGCGCGCGGCGGCGACCGCCACCTCGAGCGCGCGCGGGTCGGCGTTGCCCACGTCCTCGCTGGCCGCCACGATGAGCCGGCGGGCGATGAACTTGGGGTCCTCGCCGCCCTTCAGCATCACCGCGAGGTAGTAGACGGCGGCGTCGGGGTCGCTGCCCCGCAGGCTCTTGATGAACGCCGAGATCGTGTCGTAGTGGGCGTCGCCCTCGCGGTCGTACACCACCGCCCGCCCGCCGGCGGCCGCCTGCACCGACTCGAGCGCGATCTCCCCGCCGTCGGCGGTGTCCGCCGCCGCCTCCTCCAGCAGGCTCAGGGCGCCGCGCGCGTCGCCGCCCGCCCGGGCCACGATCGCGGCGCGCGCCTCGCCGCCCAGCCGCACCCGGCCGGCGAGGCCCCGCGGGTCGGCCGCGGCCCGGTCGAGCAGCGCCCCCACGTCCTCCGGTCCGAGCGGCTCGAGCACCCACACCCGCATCCGCGACACGAGCGCCGCGTTGACCTCGTACCAGGGGTTCTGCGTGGTCGCGCCGATCAGCGTGATCAGGCCGTCCTCCACCGCCGGCAGCAGCGCGTCCTGCTGGGCGCGGTTGAAGCGGTGGATCTCGTCCAGGAACAGCACGGTGCGCTGCCCGGCGGCCAGCCGGTCGCGGGCCCGCGCCATCACGGCCCGCACGTCGGCGACGGTCGCCGACACCGCCGACAGCTCCTCGAACGCGGCGTCGGTGCCGTGGGCGACCACCCGCGCCAGCGTCGTCTTCCCGCTGCCGGGCGGCCCGTACAGGATCATCGAGGGGACGCGATCGCCCTGGATCGCGCGGCGCAGGGCGCCGTCCGGCCCCAGCAGCGCCGCCTGGCCCACGACCTGCTCGAGCGACTCGGGGCGCATCCGCGCCGGCAGCGGGCGCTGCTGCGTGAGGCGCTGCTCGACCGCCTCGCCGAACAGGTCGCCCTGCGGGGGCCCGCCGCGGGGCACTACGCGGCCGCCGGGAGGATGTGCCGGGGCTCCGGGGTCGGCGGGCCGGGGAGCCGGAAGGCGAGCGACGCGCCGATGAGCGGCAGCAGCGACAGCCCCCAGATGGCGGCCTCCCGGCCGGCGGCGTCGGCGATCGCGCCGAACAGCGCGAGCCCCGGCGGCGCCGACCCGATCGCGCCGAAGCCGATCATGAGCCCCGCCGCCAGCGCCAGGCGCCCCGGCAGGTACGCCTGACCCATCGCGACGGTCACCGAGAAGGACGCCATCAGCACGAAGCCCGCGGCTGCGAACGCCGCGATGGCGGCCGGGCCGCCGGTGAGCAGGAACAGCGCGATGAGGGGCGCCGCCAACGGCATCGTCCACATCAGCATCTCCCGCCCGCCGATCCGCTCGGCGATCGCGGCGCCCACCAGCGTGCCGGCCGCGCCGGCGCCCGAGAACGCCACCACCGCGAAGCCCGCCGCCTGCTCGGAGAAACCGCGGTCGTCCACCAGCAGCAGGGGCACCAGCGCCAGCAGGCCGAACTGGGTCCACGTCCGCATGGTGGTCACGGTCATGAGCAGCACGATCGCACGGGTGGGCGCGCGCGGGGGAGGGGGCGCGTCCCGGTGGGGCCGGCTCACGGGCACCGCCAGGCGCGACCGGTCGTGCCACAGCCACAGCGACACCACTGCTCCGGGGATCACGAACACGAGGGTGGAGCGCGCGTCAAGGAACGGGATCGCGATCGCCGCCAGCAGCGGCCCCAGCGCGAAGCCGGCGTTGCCGCCGAGCATGAACCAGGCGAGCCCCGTCTCGGGCCGTCCCGCCGAGATGCGGTTCGCCACCCGGGCGGCCTCGGGGTGGAACGCCGCGATGCCGAGGCCGGAGGCGATGACGCACAGCATGAGCCCGGTGTAGCCGCCGGCGAGGCCCGCCACCGCCATGAACCCGGCGCCGATCGCGACGCCGCCCCACAGGAACAGCGGCGTCGCCCGCCGGTCGGCCAGCAGCCCGAAGAGGGGCTGGATCGCCGACGACACCAGCAGCGACGCGCCCACGATCATGCTCGCGGCGAGGTCCGACAGCGCGTAGATGGCCGTGAACACCGGCAGCAGGGCAGGCAGCGCCCCCGTGGTGGCGTCGACCACCATGTGGCCGGCCGCGAGCGTCGAGATGCCGCGGCGGTCCATGCCCGCCGCGGCGTCCGGCGGGGCGTTCGGGAGGGTGACCGCCATCTACCCTCAATGTAGATGCCCGGAGGACGGTGGATCAGCTCCCGCGACGTGATCGCGGCGATGGAGCGCTTCGGCGGCGGCCGCGGCGACGCCGAGGCGCTGCGCCGCGCGATGGGGCCGGGGCGCCGGTTCGGGTCGTACGAGGAGCTGCGCCGGGCCGTGCCGCCGGAGCGGATCGGCCTGACCCTAGGGGCGCACCGCGCCCTGTTCGCGCCGCTCTTCGGGGAGTTCGAGTAGCTCGGTGTCGATGCCGGTGAGCTCGGTCAGCTGCTCGTCGACCACCCGCTCCGGGCGCCACCACCGGGCGCTCCGGGCGAGGTCGTAGCAGCGGGCGCCGACGAGCGACGCGATCACCGACGACGCGGCGAACACGAACGGCGTCGATCCGCCCTGATCGGAGCCCCACGCGCCGATCGGCGTGTCGAGCCGTCCGTCCACGTACGGGACGTACACCAGCCCGATCGCCAGGAACATCACCACGGCCAGGGCGAGGCCCTGCACCTCCCAGCGACGCCGGACGAGCGGCACGATCACGAGCGCGTGGACCGCCATCAGCACGATCCCGCAGACCACGGTCGCCCACAGGGCGGTGGGTCCGACGGAGTCGCCGACCACCCCGAGGGCCTCCGAGCCGTGCTCCTCCGTCGCCGTGCCCTTGATCGCGGTGCCGAAGACGTGCGCGAAGTCGAAGTCGGTGTAGCCCTGGTGGAACGACCCCTCCACGCAGATCAGGAAGACGATCGCGACGACCGCCCCGCCGAACAGCACGCCCGCGGCGGCGCGGGCGAGCGCGGGCAGCCCGGGCAGGTTCACGGTCACGCCGGGTCCTCCGCCGCGTGCGGGTTCGCGCGCAGCCACGAGATCCGCAGGAACAGGTCCCGGTCGCTCATGTCCTCCTCCAGCCCGAAGGACCCGCCGCAGAGCGGGCAGGCCGTGAACGGCTGGAACGACGGGATGCCGTCCTGGTCGGCGCGCCCCGTGGGGATGAGCATCAGGTCGCCCCAGCAGTCCGGCGTGGGGCAGCGCATCCGCGCGTCGATGTTGGCGAACGCGCTCTTCGGAAGTGTCGCTTGACCGCTCATGGTCGGAGGCATCCTCCCTGCGAGACCCACTACACTTCTTGAAGCGATCCGGTCGGCCGGGCACCCTGCGGGCCGCCGTGGGCGGTCAAAAGGGTAGAATCCCCGCTAGAATCGCTGGTTACCACAGTCGCTTCACGGGAGTCAGTATGGCGCGCAGTTACCAGGATCTCCTCGCGTCCGCCCGCGAGCAAGTGCCGGAGGTTCAGGTCGCCGACCTGGCGGCCCGGCGCGGCTCCGGCGACGACCCGCTGGTGATCGACGTCCGCGAGCAGGCGGAGTGGGACGAGGGTCACATCCCCGGCTCCGTCCACGTGCCCCGCGGCAACCTCGAGAGCCGGATCGCGGGCGTGGCGCGGCCCGATCAGGAGGTCATCCTGAGCTGTGCGTCCGGCAACCGGTCGCTCCTGGCGGGCATCACGCTGCGCGAGATGGGGTTCGAGAACGTCTCGAGCCTCGCGGGCGGGTTCCAGCGCTGGAAGCAGAGCGGCCAGGACTGGACCGTGCCGCAGCGGCTCACCCAGGAGCAGCGCTCCCGCTACAGCCGCCACATCCTGATCCCGGAGGTCGGCGAGGCGGGCCAGCTCAAGCTGCTCGACTCGAAGGCGCTGCTGATCGGCGCCGGCGGCCTCGGCGCTCCCGCCGCGTTCTACCTCGCGGCTGCGGGCGTCGGCACGATCGGCCTGGTGGACGACGACGTCGTGGACGCGAGCAACCTGCAGCGGCAGATCATCCACACCACCGACCGCGTGGGGATGAACAAGGGCGAGTCGGCGAAGGTGGCGATCCAGGCGCTCAACCCCGACGTGGACGTCAACGTCCACCCGTTCCGGGTGACGCGGGACAACGTCATCGACCTGGTCTCCGACTACGACATCATCATCGACGGGACCGACAACTTCCCGACGCGGTACCTCATGAGCGACGTGTCGCTGATGACGCGGACGCCGCTCATCCACGCCAGCATCCTGCGCTTCGAGGGCCACGCCTCGACGTTCCTGCCGTACGACGGCCCCTGCTACCGCTGCCTGTTCCCCGAGCCGCCGCCGCCGGACATGGCACCCTCGTGCGGCGAGGCCGGCGTGCTCGGCGTCCTGTGCGGCGTGATGGGCAACATCATGGCCACCGAGGCCATCAAGGCCATGCTCGGGATCGGCGACACCCTGTCCGGGCGGCTGCTGATCTACGACGCCCTGGACATGACGTTCACCGAGCTGAAGGTCCGCCGCGACCCGGACTGCCCCGCCTGCGGCCCCAACGCGCAGCTCGAGTTCCGCGACTACGACGCCTGGTGCGCCGGCGTCCACCGGGCGACGGCGGTGGCGACGGCATGAGCGTCGTCCGCATCCCGCCCGTGCTGCGGGCGGCCACCGGCGGGGAGCGCGAGGTCCAGGTCGACGGCGGCACCGTCGCCGACGTCCTGGACGCGCTGTACGAGCGCCACCCCGCGGTGCGGACCCAGCTGCAGACGCCGGAGGGCGACCTGCACAAGTTCGTGAACGTCTACCTCAACGACGAGGACGTACGCCTCATGTCGTGGCTCGACACGGAGGTGACCGACGGCGACACGCTCCTGATCCTCCCGGCCATGGCCGGGGGCGCCGCCGCCGCCCGATGACCCAGGCCGGCCTCGCGCCGCCGCCCCAGGCGGTGTCGCCGGACCTGATCGCCACGATCGGCAACACGCCGCTCGTGGAGCTGGTCCACCTGTCGCCCAACCCGGACGTCCGGATCCTGGCGAAGCTGGAGAGCCACAACCCGACGGGCTCCATCAAGGACCGGACGGCGCTGTCGCTCATCGAGGACGCCGAGCGAAAGGGCGCGATCAAGCCGGGCGACACGATCATGGAGCCCACCTCGGGCAACACCGGCATCTCGCTGGCCATGATCTGCCGGGTGCGCGGCTACCGGCTCGTGGCCGTCATGCCCGAGAACGTGACGGAGGAGCGGCGCCAGCTGCTCACGCTCTACGGCGCCGAGATCGTCGCCACCGACGGCGAGTTCGGCTCGAACGGCGCCGTGGAGGTGGCGAAGCGCCTCGCCGCCGAGAACGGCCTGTACATGCCCTTCCAGTACGGCAACCCGGCGAACCCCCGCGCCCACTACGAGGGCACGGCCGAGGAGATCGTCCGCGACTGCCCCGAGGTCGACGTGTTCGTGGCGGGCCTCGGCACCGGCGGCACGCTGATGGGCAGCTCGAAGCGGCTGAAGGAGCACCGCCCCGAGATCCAGGTGGTCGCCTGCGAGCCGCTCCAGGGCGACCCGGTCAGCGGCCTGCGGAGCCTGGACGACGGGTTCGTGCCGCCGATCCTCGACCTCGGGCGGCTCGATCGGAAGCTGCTGGTCTCCAACCGCGACTCGATCGTGATGACCCGCCGCCTCGCCGCCGAGGAGGGCATCTTCGCCGGGGTCTCCTCGGGCGCCGTCAGCCACACGTGCGTCCGGGTCGCGTCCCGGATGACCCGGGGCACCATCGTCGGGATCGTGTGCGACGGCGGCTGGAAGTACCTCTCCTCGGGCCTGTGGACCGACGACGTCGACGACGTCGAGGACACCCTCGACCGGGGGATCTTCTGGTAGCCGGCGCCGCGCGCCGCCGGGCCGCGGGCGCCGTGCGGGCCGTTGGGCGTGCACGGTCGTTCGCGGCGCCGAGCGCTCCGACCGCCGTGCGCTAGCGTTCCGCCTCGTGCGCCTTCCCCCCGAGCTGGCGCAGGAGCTGGTCGCCCACGCGATCCGCGACCTGCCCAATGAGTGCTGCGGCCTCATCGCCGGCCGGGGCGGGACCGCCGTGCGCGTGCTGCCCGCCACCAACAGCGAGGGCAGCCCGTTCATGTACGTCATGGATCCGCAGGAGCAGCTGCGGCTCATGGAGGACATCGACGAGGCCGGCGACGACCTGCTGGCCGTGTACCACTCGCACACGCGGTCGGCGGCATACCCCTCGCGCACGGACGTCGAGCTGGCGTTCTTCCCCGACACCCTCTACGTGATCGTGTCGATCGCCGACCGCGACGCGCCCGACATCCGCGCGTTCCGGCTCAGCCGCGGCGCGCCGGAGGGTGAGCAGATCCACGAGGAGGAGGTCCTGATCGCATGAGACGGCGCACCCTGGCGACCGCCGCTGTCGCCCTCGCCGTCGCCGTGGGCGGCGCCGCCGGCTGCGGCGGCGACTCGACGTCGGACGACACCACCGAGGCCACCACGGCCGCGACGACGGCCGCGACGACGGCGGCGACCACCGCGCCCGCGACGACGGCCCCCACCACCGCCTCCGGCGGCACCACCGCCCCCGGCGCGGCGCTGAGCGCGGCCGACCTGCCGCCCGCCGACGCGATCGCGGGCGTCAAGGCGGGCACGCCGCGCACGATCGACTCGGCCTCCGAGTTCGTCGACGTGCTCTACCAGACCGGCGACCCGGCGAAGCCCGACGCGGTCAAGCGCCTCGAGGACGCCGGCTTCCGCACCTCGATCCTGCGCGACCAGGCGGGCGATGATCCCGAAACCGGCGTCGCGCTGCTGCGCAGCTACGCGATCGCCCTCGGCTCCGACGACGAGGCGAAGCAGGAGGTCTCGGAGGCGGTGGATGAGGTGCGCAGCGCGAGCGCCGCCCAGTCGAGCGACATCGACACCGGCATCCCCGACGGCGAGGGCCTGCGGGTCGACATCGACACGGGCGGCGTCCAGGGCGCCGTGGTCTTCGTGACCTTCCCGGTGGGCAGCAACGTGTACGGCATCCAGGCGGTCGCCACGAGCGGCGGCAACCTGGATCAGGAGGAGATCGTGGACGCGGCGCGCGACCTGGCGAACAAGGCCGGCGCCACGCCCTGACCCCGGGTCAGTCCGCGGGGGCCTCGGCCTCCGCGGACGCGACCGCCTTCTTGCGGGTGGTGCGTCGGCGCTGCTTGGGGGCCTCGTCGTCGCCGGTGGCGTCGGCGGTCGTCGCCTCGGCGGGCGCGGCGTCGTCGGCTGCCGGCGCGGCGGCCTTCTTGCGGGTGGTGCGTCGGCGCGGCTTGGGGGCCTCGTCGTCGCCGGTGGCGTCGGCGGTCGTCGCCTCGGCGGGCGCGGCGTCGTCGGCTGCCGGCGCGGCGGCCTTCTTGCGGGTGGTGCGTC
>DASSBX010000472.1:0-3545 GCA_035698305.1 Miltoncostaeaceae bacterium
GGCTTCGAGGGGCGCTCCGGCCTGCGGTCGTGGGTGATCGGGATCCTCCTCAACCAGGCGCGCCGGCACGACCGCCGCGAGCGCCGGTCGATGCCCTTCGCCGCCCTGCGCCGCGCGGCCACCGACGGGCGCGACGAACCGGCGGTCCCCGAGTTCGCATTCCAGGGGTGGAACGGCGCCCGGCCCGGCTGGTGGGCGGTGCCGCCCGCGCGCCCCGAGGCGCCGGGGGAGCGTCTGGACGCCGACGCGCTGCGCCGGGAGCTGACCGCGGCGATCGCGGCGCTGCCGCCGCGGCAGCGGGAGGTCATCGCGATGCGCGACGTGCTGGGGCTCTCCGCGCGGGAGGTTTGTACCGTGCTGGGGGTGAGCGAGGGCAACCAGCGGGTGCTGCTGCACCGCGCGCGCTCGCGCGTCCGGCGGCGGGTGGAGGATCACCTCACCGGGACCGCGCGGACATGAGCGCCGGGGACATGACATGCCGCCAGATGGTGGAGCTCGTGACGGGCTACCTCGAGGATCGCCTCCCCGAGGCCGAGCGCCGGCGCTTCGAGGCGCACCTCGCCCTCTGCGAGGGGTGCCAGGCGTACCTCGCGCAGATGCGCGCGCTCATCGAGGAGCTCGGCACGCTCCCCGAGGTGCAGCTGTCGCCGGCGATCGAGGAGGATCTGCTCACGGCGTTCCGGGACTGGCGCGCCGGCCGCTCCTGAGGTCCCCGCGGCGGGGACCACCCGTTGCGCTCGCCCCAGGGGGATGGGAGCCTGCGTCCGTGGCGCGGAGGAGGTCGCAGGGACCGGCGACGCCGGAGCCCCGGCAGGCGGAACGGACGCCTGAGCCCGACGACGCGCCCATGGCGCGTGCCGCGGCGGCGGTGGTCGCGGGGGCGGGGGACTGGACCCCGGCGGATGTGCTCGCCCTCCAGCCGGCGGCCGGCAACGCCGCGCTCGCCCGCGCGCTCGGCGGTGGCGCCGGTGCGGCTCCCCTGCTGCGCCAGCCCGCGCCGCCCGGGACGACGGGCAGCGACCACCTCGACGCGCGCGCCGCCAAGGACCGCTGGCAGGCCCAGGGCGTCCGCGGGCCGATGAAGCACACCCGCGGCGGATTCCAGGTCGCCTACGTGCCGATCGGCGCGGACGGGGCCCTCAACGTGACGCTCAAGGGCGGCGTCGACTTCCAGGACGGCATCGAGCTGGTCGACCTCTTCGGCCTGAAGGTCGCCGTCGACAACCAGGGGACCCAGGGGACGCGGAACGAGGTCTCCAGGATCAACCGCCTGCCGTTCGGCCGGCGCGAGGCCGCGGTCGCCGGGTGGCGCTGGGGCGGCGCCGAGAAGCGGGCGTTCCTGCAGGGCTTCGAGGCGGCGATCGAGGGCGCCTGGAACCGGCGGTACCAGTTCCACTGCACGCGGGCGCACTGGACCGACCTCGGCGTCGACGTGAACGTGTTCGTCGAGGTGCACGAGGGCGCGCGCGCCGCCGGCGAGCACGTCCAGGTCACGAGCTACAAGGTCCCGCCCGGCGGGCCGGCGGGCCACGTCGGCGTGGTGCGGCGCACCGGATCAGCCCCGGACGACGTCGAGATGCGGCTCAACTCCGAGGACGCCGCGCCCCGCACCGACATCCTGCTGAAGACGTCGATCGCGTTCCCCGCCGGTGGCGACGCCCTCGACGCCGCCGGCAAGCGCTCGGCGCAGCAGTTCGGCGGCTGGTGGGCGGGCGGCGGCGCGCCCATCTGCCCCACGTGCGCGAAGGAGGTCACCGAGCTCGCGGCCAGCCCCATCAACCTCCACGTGCAGGGGACCGGGACCGACCCGCACGCGCAGGCGAAGCGGCGCTTCACCAATCTGGTGGCCGACCTGCGCGCGGCCGGCATGAGCGACGCCGTCGACCGCTGCGTCTTCCACGACGACGGCGAGGGCGACGACGTGCGGCTCGTCGTCGGCGACGGGCAGGCGCAGACCGTCGCCGCGCACGAGGCCGGCCACATGTTCGGCCTCGACGACGAGTATCCGAAGTCCAACGCCCCGAAGGGCACCGCCGGCGACGCGCTCGCGACGGGCGCGCCCGTCGACCCCGGCCTCGCGGCGGCGCAGGGGCTGCCGGGCGCCGTGCGGGAGCGCAGCGACTCGATCATGTCGGTCGGCGACGCGGTGAAGCCCCAGCACTACGCCACCTTCCTGGCGGGGCTCAAGCTGGTGACGGGGATGGAGGACTGGGCGTTCGGGCCGGCGCAGGGCGTGGTGCCCCCGGGCGTCGACGGCCCCCTCCCGCGTCCGGGCGACAAGGATCCGCTGGAGGAGCGGACGGCCATCGCCTGATCAGCCGGCCTCCGGCCGGCGCGCCACCGCGTAGAGCTTGCAGTAGTCGTAGACGAACCCATCCGGGCCCGCGGCGTCGTGCAGCGCCCGCTCGATGCGCCCGTCCAGGTCGCTGAACCCGCCGGGCGGGTTGTCGAGCAGGTGACCGGCGACGGCGCGGGTGCGGGCCATGAACGCGTCCGGGTCGGTGTGGCGCCGCCGGCGCTCCATCCAGACGTCGAGGGGCTCGAGGCCCGCGGCACGCAGGTCGGCGTCGATCTCGTCGACGTCCCGCTGGTTCTCCGCGAACCAGCCCGTCCACTCCGCCGGCGCGTCGATCCGCTCGAGCAGCTCCCGCCACGCGTCCTCGCCTCCGCGCCCGACCATCAGGATCCCCATCACCCCACCGGGCCGCAGCGCCCGCGCCATCCGCGCCACCGCCCCCGACTTGTCCGGGAACCAGTGCATCGCCATCGCGCAGAGCACCGCGTCGAACGCCCCGTCGGGAACGCCCATCTCCATCACGTCCTCGTTGCGCAGCTCCACCCGGACGTCCGGGAACTCGCTCCCCAGCTTGGCGCCGAACCGCTCGAGCATCCCCTCGGACGCGTCGACCCCGACGAGCGTCTCGACGCCGAACCGCCGCACCATCGCCGCCGCCGTCCAACCCGTGCCGCAGCCGACGTCCAGCACCCGCCGGTACTCGCCCGGGGGCAGCGACACGACGAGCCGCTCGGAGCCCGCGATGTTGTGGCGCACCACGTCGTCGTACCGCTCGGCGCCCTTGGTGAACCCCTCGGGCGCGGTGGTGCCGCCGGTCGCCGGCGCCGCCCCCTCGTCGTCGCGGCGGGGCGTCAACGGAGCACGATCTCGCCGCCGGCGGTGGCGATCCCGCAGGCGTGGATGCCCGGACCCGTGCCCGGCGCGTAGCGCACCGGCAGGCCGTGATCCCGCCCCAGCCACCCCTCCAGCACGGGCTGGTGGTCGCCCACCTCCACGAACGTGAAGCCGGTGGGCGCGCACGTGTGGCCGGCGGCCGCGTAGCGCTGCTCCTGCAGCCGGTGGCGATCCTCCCGGTCCCCGACGAGCTCGAGGAAGAACGGCAGGGGGTACTGCGGCATCCCCGCGCTGCGGAACGTGAGGGTCTCGCGGTCCGCGTTGCGGGCCTGGCCGACCCGGACCGGCAGGCCCCGCTGCGCCGCCGTGTCGTCCAGGTCGTCCACGCCGAGGCACCACCACAGCACCTGGTCCC
>DASSBX010000473.1:0-8799 GCA_035698305.1 Miltoncostaeaceae bacterium
GCGCGCCGACCGTGGCGGGGATCGCGACGGCGGCGCCGGTTGTGGATGCGGTGGTCAGATCAGAACTCCGTGTCGATCCAGCTCATCATGCCGCGGAGGCGCTTGCCGACCTCCTCGACCTTGTGCTCGGCGTCGCGCCGCTCCAGCGCGGTGAACGTCGGGCGGCCCACCAGGTTCTCGGTGAGGAACTCCTTCGCGAACTGCCCGCTCTGGATCTCGTCCAGGATCCGCCGCATCTCGGCGCGGGTCTCGTCCGTGATGATGCGCCGGCCGCGGGTGAGGTCCCCGTACTCGGCGGTGTTCGAGATCGAGTAGCGCATGCCCGAGATGCCCTTCTCGTACATCAGGTCCACGATCAGCTTCAGCTCGTGGAGGCACTCGAAGTAGGCCAGGTCGGGGTTGTAGCCCGCCTCGACGAGGGTGTCGAACCCGGCCCGCACCAGCTCGGTGAGGCCGCCGCAGAGGACCACCTGCTCGCCGAACAGGTCGGTCTCGGTCTCCTCCGCGAACGTCGTCTCGATGACCCCCGCCCGGGTGCAGCCGATGCCCTTCGCGTACGCCAGCGCGGTCGCCATGGCCGTCCCGGTCGCGTCCTGCGCCACGGCCACCAGGCCGGGGGTGCCGGCGCCCTCGGTGTAGGTGCGGCGCACCAGGTGGCCGGGGCCCTTCGGCGCGCACATCAGCACGTCGACGCCGTCCGGCAGGGGCACCTGGCCGAAGTGGACGGCGAAGCCGTGGGCGAACAGCAGCGCGTCGCCGGCCTGCAGCCCCGGGGCGATCTCCTCGCGGAAGAGCTTCGCCTGGTGCTCGTCGGGCGCGAGGATCATCACCAGGTCGCCCTTCGCGGCGGCCTCGGCGGGCGACAGCACCTCCAGGCCCTGCTCCCGAGCGTCGGCGACGGAGGCCGACGACGGCCGCAGCCCCACCACCACCGACACGCCCGAGTCGCGGAGGTTCAGGGCGTGGGCGTGGCCCTGGCTCCCGTAGCCGATCACGGCCACGGTCCTGCCGCTGAGCAGCTCGAGGTCGGCGTCGTCGTCGTAGAACATCGGCACGGTGCGGCTCCAGGTGCTGTGGTGGCGGTGCCGGGCGGGGTCGCCCGGCTCAGGTGACCGAGCCGCCGCGGCCGAGGGCCACGACGCCGGTCTTGACCAGCTCGATGAGGCCGAACGGCCTCAGGAGCTGCTCGAAGTTCAGGAGCTCCTCGGTCTCCCCGGTCACCTGGATGGTGAGCGACTCGGGGGTCACGTCGATGATCCGGGCGTCGAAGATCTCGACCAGCTGGATGACCTCGCTGCGCGTGCGGGCGTCGGCGGACACCTTCATCAGCGCGAGCTCCCGGGACACCATGTTCTCGGGGTCGAGGTCGCGGATCTTGATGACGTTGATGAGCTTGTCGAGCTGCTTGGTGATCTGCTCGACGGGGAAGCGGCTGGCATCGACGGTGATGGTCATGCGCGAGCGGTCCCCGACCTCGGTCGGGCTCACCGCCAGCGAGTCGATGTTGTAGCCGCGCCGGGTGAACAGTCCGGCGACCCGCGAGAGGACCCCTGGCTTGTTCTCGACCAGGACGGAGAGGGTGTGCTTCACGGCCGCGCAGCATACCCGACGGCCTCCGCCGGGCCGGGAGCCCGCGCGCCGTGTCCTACCCTTGGTGCCATGGAGGGACGGCTGCTGGTGGTGGACGAGGACCCCCGCGTGCGGGCGGAGCTGAGCCGGGCCCTCGAGTACGAGGGGTTCGACGTGGCGGCGGCCTCCGACGCGTCCGGGGCGCTCGCCGAGTTCCGCGCCGCGCCGCCCGACCTGATGGTCATGGAGGCCCGGCTCCCGGACGATGACGGGCTGGAGGTGTGCCGCCGCCTCCGCGGGGACGGCGCCCGCGTGCCGATCCTGATCGTGACCGCCGCCGACGCCGTGGCCGACCGCATCGCCGGCCTGGAGGCGGGGGCCGACGACTACCTGGTCAAGCCGTTCAGCACCGCCGAGCTGATCGCGCGCGTGCGGGCGCTGCTGCGCCGCCGGCGCGACCTGTCGTCGCTCACCAGCAACCGCTACGCCGACCTGATGCTGGACCACTCGACCCGCGAGGTGCGCCGCGGGACCCGGCCGATCACGCTGACCCGCCGCGAGTTCGACCTGCTGGCGCTCTTCATGGCCAACCCGGAGGTCGCGATGCCGCGGACGCGCCTGGTCGGGGAGGCCTGGGGCGGCGAGCCGGACCTGCCCGGGACGGCGTCGGTGGACGTCTACGTGGGCTACCTGCGCCGCAAGCTGGAGGAGCGGGGCGAGCCCCGCCTGCTCCACACCGTCCGCGGCGTCGGCTACCAGCTGCGGCTGCCCCCGGAGGCCGGGTCCGGCGCCCCCTGAGGCGGTCCGCTACTCGATTGCGGCGAAGGCCTCGGCCTTGCGGTAGTCGCCCGCCACGATCACCAGGTCGCCGTCGTGCAGGATCGTCTCGGGGGTCGCGTAGGTGAACCGGCCGCCGGGGCGCTTCACGCACACCACGGTGACGTCGTGCCGGCTGCGGACCGCCGCGTCCTGGAGGGTCTTGCCCGCCATCTCGCGCGGCACCGTGGTCTCGATGAGGACGAAGTCGTCCTCGATCTCGATGTAGTCGATCGTGCGCCCCACCATCGTGTGGGCGACCTTCACGCCCATGTCGCGCTCGGGGAAGACGACCCGGTGCGCGCCGACGCGCTCCAGGATCGCCCCGTGCTGGGCGGTGATGGCCTTCGCCCAGATCCGGGGGATGCCGAGGTCCACCAGCGCGTAGGTCACCAGGATGCTCGCCTGCACGTCCGAGCCGATCGCGACGACGGCCTTCGGGAAGTCCTTGGCGCCGAGCTGCCGCAGCGCCTCCAGGTCGGTGGCGTCGGCCTGCACCACGTGCGTCATCTCCGTCGCGCAGGCCTGCACGGTCGCCGCCGACGCGTCGACGCCCAGCACCTCGTGGTCGAGCGCCCCGAGCGTCTCGGCGAGGGCGCGCCCGAAGCGGCCGAGCCCGATCACCAGCACCTGCCCGTGCTTAGCCAACGAGGGGCCTCTCCTCCGGATGGGTGAACAGGCGCTCGCGGTCGCGCAGCACCAGCGCGACCCCGAGGGTGAGCGGACCGACGCGTCCCAGGAACATGAGGATCATCAGTATCGCCTGCCCCACCCCGTCCAGCCGGGGCGCGAGCCCGATCGACAGCCCGGCGGTCGAGAAGGCGGAGACGCACTCGAAGAGGGCGCTTGACAGGTCGACGTCGTTGGTGGCGATGACGGCGAGGGTGCCGAGCACCACCGCGTTGATCGCGATGACCGCCACCGTCAGCGCCTGGCGCAGCACGGGCGCCGGGATCCCGCGGCCGAAGCCAACGACCTCCCGCTCGCCCCTCAGCTCGGCCCACACGATCAGGAACAGGATCGCGAGGGTGGTGACCTTGATGCCGCCGGCGGTCGAGGCGGAGCCCCCGCCGACGAACATCAGCATGTCGGTCACCAGGAGCGAGTCGGTGCCCATGTGGGCGTAGTCCACGACGCTGAACCCCGCGGTGCGCGGGGCCACGGCCGAGAAGAAGCCGCCCAGGACCCTCCCGGCCGGGCTCTCGGCGCCCAGCGTGAGCGGATTGGTCCACTCGAGGGCGGTGATCGCGACGACGCCGACGACGAGCAGGGCTCCGGTCATGGCGAGGGTCAGCTTGGTGTGCAGGCTCCAGCGCGACGGGGAGGCCGGGCGCGAGCGCAGCTCCAGCCACACCGGGAAGCCGAGGCCGCCGACGATGATCCCGGCGGCGATCGGGAGCAGGAACCAGCCGTCGGTCGCGAAGCCGGCGAGGCTGTCCGGATAGAGGGAGAAGCCCGCGTCGGTGAACGCGGTCACGGCATGGAAGGTCCCCTCCCAGAGGGCCGTGCCGAACGGCTCGTCCAGGCCGATCCACAGGCGTCCGACCAGGAAGGCCGCGATCAGGGCCTCCACCGCGAGCGTGAAGCCCACGATGAAGAGGATCAGCCCGCGACCGCCGCCGAGGTCGCGCCCCTGGGTCTCGACCTGCGTCGCGAGCCGCCCCCGCAGCCCCAGGCGCCTGGCCACCACGAGGAACAGGAGCGACGCGCTCGTCACGATCCCGAGGCCCCCGATCTGGCAGAGCGCGAGGATCACGCCCTGCCCGAACGGGCTCCAGTAGCCGGCCGTGTCGACCGTGGTCATGCCGGTGACCGTCACCGCGGACGTGGCGGTGAACAGCGCCGTCTGGAAGGGGGCATTGCCGGGACCCGCCGCGGCCGCCGAGGTCGACAGCAGCGCCGTGCCCAGGAGGATGGCTCCCGCGAAGGCGGCGACCACGGGCCGCCCGGGATGCCGCAGCACGCGCGGGCGCGCGGAGGGCCGCGCTCCGCCGGGCATCGCCTAGGGGGCGGTCACGGCTCGCGGCCCGCGGCCGCCCGGTCCCGCACGAGCTCGCCGACGCGCGCGGGATCGGCCTTGCCCCCGGTCGCCTTCATCGCTTGCCCCACGAAGAAGCCGACCACCTTGTCCCTGCCGTCGCGCAGCTGCTGGGCCTGGGCGGGGTTGTCGGCCAGCAGCCGCTCCACCAGCGCGACCAGCTCGCCCTCGTCGGAGATCTGGCCGAGCCCCTTCTGCTCCACGACGTCCGCGGGCCGGGCGCCGGTGGCGATGACCTCCGCCAGCACCTCCTTCGCGGCCGGGACGTTGATCGTGCGGTCGGCGAGCAGGCCGAGCAGCTCCGCCATGTGCCCGGGGGTGACGTTGCTCTCCCACGGCTCCTGCCCCAGCTCGCGCAGGCGGGCCCGCAGCTCGCCCCGGATCCAGTTGGCGGCGACCTTCGGCTCGGCCTGGGCGGCGACCTCCTCGAACCAGGCCCCCAGCTCCGGCGTCTCGGCCAGCACCTCGGCGTCCTCGAACGACAGCCCCAGCTCCTCGACCCACCGGGCGCGACGCTGCGCGGGCAGCTCCGGCAGGCCCGCCCGGATCCCCTCCACCCACGCCGGATCGGGCACCACCGGCACCAGGTCGGGCTCGGGGAAGTAGCGGTAGTCGTGGGCCTCCTCCTTGCTGCGCAGGGAGTGGAGGTCGCCGGTGTCGGGGTCGAAGTGGAGCGTCTCCTGGGTGATCGCGCCGCCGTCCTCCAGGACCGCGACCTGGCGGGCGATCTCGGCGTCGATGCCGCGCTCCAGGAACCGGAAGCTGTTCATGTTCTTCAGCTCCGTCTTGGTGCCCAGCCCCGTCGTACCGGCGGGGCGCACGCTGACGTTCGCGTCGGCGCGCATCGAGCCCTCCTCCATGTTGCAGTCGCTCACCCCGAGGCTGCGGAGGGTGGTGCGCAGCTGGCGCAGGAACGCGCCCGCCTGGGCGGCGCTGCGGAAGTCGGGCTCGGTCACGATCTCCAGCAGCGGCGTGCCGCCCCGGTTGAAATCGACGCCGGAGCTCTCGGCGGCGGCGCGGCGGCCGCCCTCGCCCGCATGGACGAGCTTGGCGGCGTCCTCCTCCAGGTGGGCGCGGGTGATGCCCACGTCGAACCCGCCGTCCTCGGTCAGCACATGGACGCGCCCGCCGACGCAGATCGGCTCGTCGTACTGGGAGATCTGGTACGCCTTCGAGAGGTCCGGATAGAAGTAGTTCTTGCGGTGGAACTGGGAGCGCGGCGCCACCTCGCAGCCCAGCGCCAGGCCGGCGAGGATCCCCAGCCGGATCGCCTCGCGGTTCACCACCGGCAGCACGCCGGGGTGGGCGAGGCACACCGGGCAGGTGTGGGTGTTGGGCGGGTCGCCGAAGCTCAGCTCGCAGCCGCAGAACATCTTGGTGCGCGTGCTGAGCTGCACGTGGATCTCGATCCCGATCACGGGCTCCCAGCGGGTGTCCGCGGCGGCGCTCACAGCACCCCCGGGGGCCGCGGGTCGAAGCCGATCGCCCCCTCGAGCGCGTGGGCGGCGTCGAGCAGGCGGTTCTCGCTGAACCCGGGGCCCGCGATCTGCAGGCCCACGGGCAGGCCCTCCGACAGGCCGCAGGGGATCGAGATCGCGGGGATCCCGGCGAGGCTGACCGGGATGGTGCACGTGTCCGAGAGGTACATGGAGTACGGGTCCTGCACCCGCTCGCCCAGGCGGAACGCCACCGTCGGCGAGGTGGGCGACACCACGAAGTCGACCTCCGCGAACGCCGCCTGGAAGTCGCGGGTGATCAGCGTCCTGACCTTCTGGGCGCGCAGGTAGTACGCGTCGTAGTAGCCGGAGGCGAGCGCGAACGTGCCGAGCATGATCCGCCGCTTCACCTCCGGGCCGAAGCCGCGGCCGCGGGTGAGCTCGTAGTGCTCCAGCAGGTCGGTGGCGCCGCCGTCCAGATTGGGGCCGTAGCGGATGCCGTCGAAGCGGGCGAGGTTGGCGGAGCACTCCGCCGGCGCGATCAGGTAGTAGGTGGCGATGCCGTGCTCGGACGACGGCAGGCTCACCCGCCGCACCGACCCGCCGAGCTCCTCGATGCGCCCGAGGGCGGCGTCGACCGCGGCGCGCACCCCGGGCTCCACCCCCTCCCCCATCAGCTCGTCGACCACGCCGAATCGCAGGCCCTTCAGGTCGGTGGCCTCGGGCATCGCGTACGGCTCCGGCCACCTCAGCGATGTCGAGTCCATGGGGTCGTGCCCGCCGATGTGACGGAAGAGCAGGGCGGCGTCCCGGACGGTGCGGGCGAACGGCCCCACCTGGTCGAGCGACGAGGCGAACGCGATCAGCCCGTAGCGCGACACCGCGCCATACGTCGGCTTGAGCCCGACGATGCCGCACAGCGCCGCCGGCTGGCGGATGGAGCCGCCGGTGTCGCTGCCGAGCGACCAGGGCGCCTGGAACGCCGCCACCGCCGAGGCCGAGCCGCCGCTCGACCCGCCCGGCACCCGCTCCGCGTCCCAGGGGTTGCGGGTGACCCCGTAGGCCGAGTTCTCCGTGCTGGAGCCCATCGCGAACTCGTCCATGTTGGTCTTCCCGATCACCACCGCCCCGGCGGCCTCGAGACGCGCGACGCAGGTCGCGGTGTAGAGCGGGCGGAAGCCCTCCAGGATCCGCGAGCCGGCCGTGGTGGGGACGTCACGGGTGGAGAGGGCGTCCTTGACCGCGATCGGGACGCCGGCCAGCGGGGGGCGCTCGGGCAGCGCGTCGATCTCGCGGGCCCGCGCGCGGGCGCCGTCGGCGTCGACCGCGAGGAAGCTGCCCCAGCGGTCGTCGGCGGCGCGCGCGAGCGCGGACTCGACGAGGTCCTCGGACGACACCTCGCCGGCGTGGAGCGCCCGGACGCCCTCCTCGGCGGTCAGCTCGTGGAGCGCGGTCAACCGCAGTGTCCCGAGTCGGAGGTTCGTCCGCGGTTCCCGAGCGAATCCCCCGCGAGGCAAGGACGCAGATCCCCGCCGGTGGTGGTTCCGCCGGCGGGGCCGAGGACGCCGCATCGCGATGGGATGCAGCCGGGAACCGCCACGCGATCTCCGACTCGGGGCACTCGTGTCCCGGGTCGGAAGTTCGTATGCGGTTCCCGAGGGGATCTCCCGCGAGGCACGGACGCAGATCCACCGCGATATCGGGAATATCGCGGTGGTCGAGGACGCCGCATCGCGATGAGATGCAGCCGGGAACCGCCGCGCAATTTCCGACTCGGGGACACTAGAACCTCACGACCGCGAAGCGGTCCTCCACGACGTCGGCGGCCTCGCGCAGCGCCTCGCTGACGGGGAGGCTGGGGGCGGGGACGTCGTCGCGCATCACGTTCTCGAGCGCCAGGACGTGGGTGGTGGGCGGGACGTCGTCCAGGGCGAGTGCCTGGATCGCGTCCACGTGCTCCAGGATCCCGGAGAGCTCCTCGCGCATGCGCTCCAGCTCGTCCGGCTCCAGGTGGAGGCGGGCGAGGCGGGCGACGTGCCTGACGGTGGCGTCGTCGATCACGGCGTCGAAGGCTACCGGCCCGCGGGTCAGCCCGGAGGCGCGAGGCTGATGAGCACGGCGACGCTCACCATCAGCCCGAACGCGACCGCCAGCTCCGCCCGCACGCTCACGCGCAGCGCCGCGCCGGCTCCGCGGTCGTCCGGGTCCAGCCCCAGCGCGGCGCGCTCGAGCCGCGGGTGCACCACCATGCGGTTGTAGGCGCCGCCCACGAGCAGCACCGCGAACAACCCCAGCTTCACCAGCAGCGCGCGGCCGTAGCCCGTGTCGACCAGGTCGTCGACGCTCACCTCGGCGAGCGCCCGGTACACCCCCGTCACCACCAGCAGCGCCACCGCCGTGAGCGCGAGCGCCGAGAACCGCACCACCACGGCCGCCGCCAGGCGCACCCGGTCGGGGTCGGCCAGGGCGAGGGCGGCGGGCACGGCGAGCACCGCGAGCCCCACCAGCCCGCCCAGCCACGCCGCGGTGGCCAGCTCGTGGATCAGGTCGATCACCACGTTCGCGGTGGCGTCGCCGCCGGTGGCGGCGTGGCCGGCGTCGCTGATCGCCCACAGGGCCACGACCGGCCCGAGCGCCAGCAGCGCGAAGGCCGGCAGCAGCGGCAGCCCGCCGCGCGTGACGGCCAGCCGCACGACCAGGGCGCCCCCGAGCAGCAGGCCGGCGCCGATGACCTGCACCCGCCACGCCGCGCCGAAGGCGGTGTCGCCGAGCAGCGTCCCGAGCTCCCCCGGCCCCTCCCGCAGGCCCCACAGGAGCGCCACGGGGGTCAGCAGCAGGCCGAGGACCCAGACTGCGACCGCCGCCCACAGCGCCGTCCACCAGGCGCGGCTGCGCCCGCCGAGGGCCGCGCCCGCCGCGGCCCGGAAGGCCTCCGCGCGG
>DASSBX010000474.1:0-6374 GCA_035698305.1 Miltoncostaeaceae bacterium
CCGCTCGTGACGCGCAGGCCGCTGGGCGCGCCGACGCGCATCCACAACGTCCCGGGATCGGACCACCGCTTGCGCGCGCCCGCCGCGAGCAGGCCCCGGAAGACCACGGCCCCCGATGCGTTGCGCTCGCGCACCTCGACCCACGACCCGGTCCCCACGGCGCGCAGCGTCACCGCCGACGCGTCCTCCGCCCGCCGGGACGCCGCGACGGCCTGGGCGCTCCCCGGCCGGTACTCCAGCGCGGAGTGATGCGGCTCGTCGCCGCCGCCCATCACCGCGGGGATCGCGAGGGCGCCGCCGACGCCCACCGCCAGGGCGATCGCCGCGGCCAGGACCACCTGGGGGCGGATGCCGCCCGACCGCTCGTGCGCGGGGGCGCGGCCGGCGTCCCCGGCGCCGGTGAGGCCGGATGCGCGCATGTCGCTGCCCCCGAAGTCGGCGCCCTCCAGCAGCGCGTCCTCCAGCAGGGCGCCCGGGAGGGTCGTGCGGAAGAGGCGCGCGCCGCGCAGGTCGGCGCCGCGCAAGTCCGCGTCGGTGAGGTCGGCGCCCGTCAGGTCGGCGCCGCGCAGGTCGAACCCCGAGAGGTCGGCGCCGCGCAGGTCGGTCATCGCCAGCACGGGGCCGTCGTCGCCCGCGTCGTCGTCGTCGGGCGGGCCGTCGCCCCAGGTCGTGCCGAGCAGGTTCGTGCCGATCAGATCGGCCCCGCCCAGCCGGGCGCCGGCGAGGTGGGCGCCCGTCAGGTCGGCCTGGCGCAGCACGGCGCGCCGCAGGTCGGCCCCCGCCAGGTTGGCCTCGGCCAGCCGGGCGTTCACGAGCATCGCGCCCCGCAGGTCGGCCTCGCCGAGGGCGGCCCACGTCAGGTTCGCGTGGCTCAGGTCCGCGCCGGCCAGCACCGCCCGGCCCAGGCGGGCGCCCCGCAGGTTGGCGCCCCGCAGGCCCTGCCCCGACAGGTCGGCGCGCCGCAGGTCGGCGTCGCGCAGGTCGGCGCCCGCGAGCGTGACGCCCGCGCCCGTCGCCCGGCGGCCGCCGCGGCCCTCGAGCCACCGCCCGTGGTCGCGGACCATCGCGTGCTCCGGGCCGTCGCGGCGCGGCCGCGTGTCCGCGCGCGCCGAGCCGTCGATGATCGCGTCGTCGGGCACCTGGGGAACACATCGGCCCCCGGGGTGCGGGCTTGAGCGGCCACGGGCCGCCGGGCCCGCGGGGTCAGAACTCCACGATCAGCGACAGCCCGGCGACCGTCCCCAGCTTGTCGTCCCCGCCCTTCACGCTGCCGCCCACGGTCACGCGCGGCCCGGCGGGCGTCTCGACCGCGCGCGTCACCCCCTCGATGGCGGGCTTCACCTCCTTCATCAGCTCCTTGACCCGCGCGTCGTCGGGCTTCCCCCCCGCCTGGAGGTGGGAGACGATCCCCCGGATCGCCTTCTCCGCCTTCACGGCCGTCTCGCGCAGCTCGGGGATGTCGGGCACCGGCTCCAGCGGCTCGCCGCCGGTGACCGACACCCGCAGCCCCACCTCCCATTTCGACCACGCGCCCGTCTTCTCGTCCTTCTCGATCTTCGCCTCGAACGCGGCGCGCTCGACCTTCGCGGTGAGCCCGAAGGCGTCCGCCGACCCGGAGGCCGTGACCGACGCGCCGCCCTTCTCGGCGGTCACCTCGCCGCCGCCGGGCGTGCCGGTGGCGGTGACCTTCGCGCCGCCCACCGTCGTCGACGCCACCAGCCCCTGCATGGTGAGCGCGACGGAGTTGCCGGAGAAGTCGACCCGCAGCCGCGGCGCCGACGGCAGCGCGTTCGCGATCCGCGCGGCCAGCTCCTGCCCCGCCCCCTGGGCGGTGCGCTTGCGGCGGGCGGGCGGCGGGGTGGTGGAGCCCATCGTGTCCCGCACGACCTTCTCGATCTGGTCCACCGGCGCCGACGCCGCCCCCGGCACGGTCTCCCGGATCGCCTGCACCAGCTCGGGCATCGAGATGGCGCCGTCGGCCACCTTGTTACCGATCTCGTAGCGGCGGCCCTCCAGATATCGGCGGATCGCCGCCGCCACGTCCGGCGTGAGGCCCTGCGCCGGCTCGCCCGCCAGCTTCGAGGTGGGCGGTACGTTCAGGTAGATCGGCGGGGGCGTCACGGCCGAGGTGCCGCCGCCCTGCATGATGTTCGGGATCCAGGAGCCCTCGCGCTGGAGCAGCCCGCTCACCGCGCGGTTGCCGGCCAGGCGCCCGAGCGCCACGACGGCCGGCACGGGCGCGTCGGAGCGCCCCGCGCCGGACCGCTCCGCGCCGGCGGCCTGCGCCTCGTCGAGCTCCTCGTCCCGGCGGCGGGTGCGCGGCATGCGCCTAGCCTGCTCCACCCCGGGGGGCCGGGGCAACCCGGCCGCGCTACCGCCCGGCGGCGTCGAGCCGGTCGCGCTCCGCGGCGGTGATCTCCAGGTCCATCGCGCCCGCCAGCTCCCGCACCTGGCCGGGCGTCGTCGCGCTGGCGATGGCCGAGGTGATCCCGGGCTTCGCCATGACCCAGGCGAGCGCGACCTGCGCGGGGGTGGCGTCGTGGGCCTGCGCCACCTCGTCGACCGCCGCCAGCACCGCGAGGCCGCGGTCGTTCATGAAGTCCCGCGCCACCCCCTTCGCGCGGTGCGACGCCGGCAGGGGCCCGCCCGGCCGGTACTTGCCGGTCAGGAAGCCGCGCGCCAGGGACACGTACGACGCGATGCCCAGGCCGTGCTCGCGGCAGACGTCTCCCGCGCCGCCCTCGACCTGATCGCGCTGCAGCAGGTTGTACGCCGGCTGGAGGCCCTCGAACCGCACCAGGCCCTCGCGGTCGCTCACCTCCAGCGCCTCGGCGAGCCGTGCGGCCGTGTAGTTCGACGCCGCCACCGTTCCCACCAGCCCCTCGCGGACGAGCTCGTCGAACGCGCCCATCGTCTCGGCGAGATCGGTCTCCTGGTCGTCCTCGTGGGCGTAGTACAGGTCGATGCGGTCGACGCCGAGCCGGGCGAGCGACTCCTCGGCCCCGCGGCGGATCTTCTCCCGCGTCAGCCCCTTCGGCTGGTCCGGACCGCCGGCCATGCCGACCTTCGTCGCGACCACCACGTCGTCGTGGCGGCCGCGGCCCGCGATCCAGCGGCCCAGGATGGCCTCCGATTCACCGCCCCGGTTGCCGTGCGCCCACCAGGCGTAGATGTTCGCCGAGTCGATCGCGTTGCCGCCGGCCGCAACGTAGGCGTCGAGCACCGCGAACGACGCCTCCTCGTCGGCGCTCCATCCGAACACGTTGCCGCCGAGGCACAGGGGCGAGAGGCGCAGGGAGCTGCCGCCGAACGGGCGCAGGTCGGGCATGGGGCGAGCCTAGACGCCCGCTCGCGCCCGCCGCCCCCGTCGCAGCGTCCACGCGATCCCCGACCCCAGGGCGAAGATGCCGAGCGTGCCGACGAAGCCGGCGGCGCCCGTGGCGACGCGCGGGTCGCGGACGCCGGGGAACGCGGACCCGGCGATCGGCGACGCGTCCTGGGCGGGATGGCCGGCCCCGGCGCCGATGAACCCCTGGTCGATGGCGACCCGCTCGAGCCCGTCGGGGTGGGACGAGGCGAACGGCGACACCGCGGTGGCGAGGCCCACGGCCAGCGCCAGCGCGAGCGCGGTGAAGACGATCGTCGGGAGGCGCCTCATGACGCCGGCTCCGTGGCCGGGACCCCACGGGCGGCGGCGACGGGCGCGCCGGACCCTGCGCCGCCGACCAGGTCGGGGCGGGTCGCGAGCACGGCGGCGACGGCGGCGACGGTGATCGCGGCCTCCCCGACCCCGATCAGCGCGTGCACGCCGAGCATCGCCGGCAGCGCCGTGGTGAACGGGACGGTGCCGGACACGCCGAGCTCGGCGGCGGCGAGGGCGGCGCCGCCCATCACCGACAGCCAGGCGCCCGCGCCGGCCACGGCCAGGACCGTCGCGCGGGTGCGCGGCAGGACGCGCCGGGCGGCGAGCATCAGCGCCCCGGTCGCGAGGGCGCCGACCACGCCCATGTTGAGCACGTTCGCGCCGATGGCGGCGACCCCGCCGTCGGCGAACGCGAGCGCCTGGCCGGAGATCACCACCGCCATCACCAGGCAGGCGAGCCACGGCCCCACGAGCACCGCCGCGAGCGCGCCGCCCAGCAGGTGGCCGCTCGTCCCCCCGGCGACCGGGAAGTTGAGCATCTGGGCCGCGAAGACGAACGCCCCGGTGACGCCGACCAGCGCCACCCCGCGGTCGTCGAGGGCGCGTCCGGCGCGATGGACGCCGTACCCGACCGCCGCGATCGCCGGGACCGCCGCGGCGACGGCCACCGAGTCGTCGAGGAACCCGTCGAGGATGTGCATGGATGGACCTCCTCCACGACGCCCGGGTTGGCGTGGACGGTGAGGGTGACGCCGGGCGCCACCCACACCATCGCCGATGCGGCGGGCGCCGGGGAAGGCCGCCCGCCGTCCGCGCCGCTCCACTAGGATCGGCGCCGATGGCCCCCGCCCAGAAGCCGCGCAAAGCCGCCGCACCCGCGCCGGCGCCGGCGAAGCCCCCCAACCGGTTCCTCATCATCGTGACCGGGGTGGTCCTCGGCGCCGTCTGGGGCACGGTGATGTGGGGCATCTTCGCCCTCGCGGGGCAGAACAGCGGGCTCAGCGGCTGGGCGTACCTCACCGTCTCGATCGCGATGCTCGGCGCCGGGGTGGCGGCCTTCTTCGGCGCCGTCGGCGCCACCCGCCGGGGCGAGCGCGTCACCCCGCGCATCTTCGGCCGCCGCCGTCGCTGACCGGCGCGGGTCCTCGCGCGTGCCGCCCGGGTGGACTATCCTCCGTCGGTGACCGTGCTAGGCGGGGAGCTAGCGGTGCCCTGTACCCGCAATCCGCTACAGCGGGGCGTAATTCCCGTCCGAGGGGCCGATCCCAGGGGTCGGTTCCGTGCAGAGCAGCATTGATGGCGAGGTCCCATTCGGTGGGCGACCGCGAACCAGGTCAGGTCCGGA
Source organism: Miltoncostaeaceae bacterium (assembly GCA_035698305.1). Lineage (GTDB taxonomy): Bacteria > Actinomycetota > Thermoleophilia > Miltoncostaeales > Miltoncostaeaceae > Miltoncostaea. Next base: position 4,989 of record DASSBX010000474.1, read on the forward strand.
AGGAAGCAGCCTTAAGCGGAGCCGTCCACGCGCAGTGGGGCCACCTCGCCGGAGCCAGCGGCACGGGACCAAACCTGGAACCGCGCTTCGACGACGGGTGCACGGTCACTTTTTTCTTCTCGTGAGGCCGGGGAGGGCCGCATGAGCGAGCCCGGCGCCAGCCTCTACAACCGCCACCGGCCCGCGACGTTCGCGGACATGGTGGGCCAGGACCACGTCGCACGGGCCCTGGGCAACGCGCTCCGCTCGGGGCGCCCCGCCCAGGGCTACCTGTTCTCCGGGCCGCGCGGAACGGGCAAGACCACGACGGCGCGCATCCTGGCGCGCTGCCTCAACTGCCAGAGCAGCCCGGGACCCACCCCGGAGCCGTGCGGCCACTGCGACTCGTGCCGCCGCACCGGCCACCAGGACTGGCTGGACGTGGTGGAGGTCGACGCCGCCTCCAGCGCCCGCCGCATCGACGAGATGCGCGAGTGGCTCGAGACCGTCCGCTACGCGCCCGTGGCGTGCCGCTACCGCGTGACGATCATGGACGAGGCGCACCAGATCCAGGACCAGGCGGCGAGCGCCCTGCTGAAGACGCTGGAGGAGCCGCCGCCGCACCTGGTGGTGATCCTGTGCACCACCCACCCGTGGGACATCCTCGGGACGATCCGCTCGCGGCTGCAGCACTACGTGCTGCGCAAGCCCGGCATCCCCGCCCTGACGCGGGTGCTGGAGCGGGTGGCGCGCCACGAGGGGATCGAGACGTCCGAGTCGGCGCTCGACATCCTGGCCCGCGCGGCCGACGGGTCGTACCGCGACGCGCTGGGGCTGCTCGACCAGATCGCGAGCTACGCCGGGGGCCGGGTCGACGCCTCCGATGCCCTGGAGCTGCTGGGCGCCGTCGCCCGCGAGACGGTGTTCGAGCTGGTCGACCTGATGGCGGCCGGCGAGGCGGCCGGCGCGATCGAGCTGCTGCAGACCACCCTCGACGGGCCCGTCGACCCGGAGCAGGCGATGCGCGGCCTGGTGAACCACCTGCGCTACGTCTGCCTGCTGCAGCAGGGCGCCCGTCCCCGCGACGAGTGGGCCTTCGCGCCCGAGGAGGTCGCCCGCCTGCAGGCCCAGGCCAACCAGCTGTCCGACGCCCAGGTGGTCCGCGGCCTGGACCTGCTGGCCGACGCGCAGGTGCGGATCCGCCACGGCGGCGCCGACCCGCGGCTGCAGCTGGAGCTGGTGGCCGCCCGCCTGAGTCGCCCCGCCCTGGACGCGAGCGCACAGGCTCTGGCCGCCCGGGTGGAGGCCCTGGAGGCCGGCCGCCCGGCCGCCCCGCGCCCCGCGGCCGCGCGCCCCGCCGCGGTGCCGGCCCCGGCCGCGGCGCCCGCCCCGGAGCCCGTGCCCGAG
>DASSBX010000475.1:0-3447 GCA_035698305.1 Miltoncostaeaceae bacterium
GGTGCTCTATCTCGTCCGCGGCGACGCCATCATCGGCGGGCTTGCCCTCGAGGACGAGATCCGCCCCGAAGCCCGGGCCGCCGTCAGCGAGCTGCAGTCCATGGGCCGACGGGTCGTGATGATCACGGGCGACGCCCGCCAGGTGGCCGACGCCGTCGCGGCCGACCTCGGCCTGGACGAGGTGTTCGCCGAGGTGCTCCCGGAGGACAAGGCGGCGAAGGTGGAGGAGCTGCGCGGCCGCGGGCTCCGCGTCGCGATGGTCGGCGACGGCGTGAACGACGCGCCCGCCCTCGCCGGCGCGGACGTCGGCATCGCCATCGGCGCCGGGACCGACGTCGCCATCGAGTCCGCCGGCCTCATCCTCGCCAGCTCCGACCCCCGGGCGGTCGCCGGCATCATCCGGCTCTCCGAGGCCGCGTACCGCAAGAGCCTGCAGAACCTGTGGTGGGCGGCCGGCTACAACGTCGTGGCGATCCCGGTCGCCGCCGGCGCGCTCGAGTGGGCGGGCGTGTCGATGCCCCCGGCGGTCGCGGCGATCCTGATGAGCGCGTCGACCATCGTCGTCGCCCTGAACGCGCAGCTGCTGCGCCGCCTCGACCTGCGACCGGCGGCGAGCGCCGGGGGCGCCGTCGCGCGGCGGGAGCCCGTGGCCGCGACCTGAGGCCGCGCCCGGCGTCCAGCCCCGTGACATGGCGTCGGACGCAACGAATCAGTGCACTCCGTGCGTCTTCCGCCATGCCCCGCCGGCTCGTACCGTCGTCGCGGGTCCGCTCCCCGGACCGCACGACACGACGGACGGAGGTACCAGATGCGCGCAGAACGACAGGCGGCCGATCGCCGCACCGCCCTCGCCGCGGGGGTGCTCTTCCTGATCACCTTCATCGCGTCGATCCCGGCGCTCGCCCTCTTCCAGCCGGTCCTCGACGATCCCGCCGGCTACATCGCCGGCGGCGGGCAGGACGCCCGCATCTACGCGGGCGTGGTGCTGGAGATGATCGTCATCCTCGCCAACATCGGCACCGCCGTGGTGCTGTTCCCGATCTTGAGGCGCACGAGCGAGACGCTGTCGCTCGCCTACGTCACCGCGCGGCTCGTCGAGGGCGGGTTCATCGCGGCGGGGATCCTCGCGGTCCTCGGGATCGTCTCGCTGGGCCATGACGACCCGGGCGCCTCGTCCCTCGCGGTGTCGCTCGCGCAGACGAAGGACTGGACGTTCCTGCTCGGCCCCGGCGTGATGGCCGGCGTCGGCAACGGCCTGCTCCTGGGGTACCTGCTGTACCGCTCCGGGCTGGTGCCCCGCCGGATGGCGATCCTGGGCATGGCGGGCGGCGCGATCCTGGTGATCGCGGGGATGGGCGTGCTGTTCGGCGGCATCGAGGCGGGCGGGTTCGTGCAGTCCCTCGCGACGGCCCCCGAGTTCGTGTGGGAGCTCTTCCTGGGCGTCTCCCTGACCGTCTGGGGGTTCAGCGCGGCGGGGCGGCGCACGCGGCGCGCACGACCCCCCGCAGCCACCGGTGGGCGGGGTCGGCGTCCAGCCGGGGATGCCACAGCAGCGACACGGTGAACTCCGGCGTGTCCACCGGGAGGGGGAAGCTGTGCATCCCCTCCCGCAGGTTCGCCGTGTGGCGGTCCGGGACGGTGGCCACCAGGTCCGAACCCCGGGCGAGGCCCACCGCGGTGGCGAACCCGCTGACCGCCGTCACGACGTCGCGCTCGAGGCCGAGGGCCTCGAGCGCATCGTCGATCGGCCACTGCCGGGTCCCGTCGCGCGCCACGGCGATGTGCCGGCCTTTCAGGTAGCGGGCGCCGGTGACGGTGCGGCGGGCGAGCGGATGGCCCGCGCGGACGACCCCCACCAGGTGGTCGCGAAAGAGCGCCTGCGCACGCAGCTCCGGCCCGGTGGTGGGCTCCACCACGCCCGTCTCCAGGTCGGCGGTCCCCTGGCGGAGCGGCGCCGCCCCCTTGTCGGGCTTCTGGACGAAGCGCAGCCGCACGCGCGGCGCCTCGGCGCCCACGCGGGCGACCAGCTCGGGTCCGAAGTTCTCGACGAAGCCCTCGCTGGTGCGCAGCGTGAACGTGCGCTCCAGCCGGGCGAGGTCGGGCTCCTCGGCGGGTCGCAGGACCGACTCGGCGTCCTGCACCAGGCGCCCGACGCGCTCGCGCAGCTCGAGCGCCCGCGGGGTGGGGACCAGGCCCCGCCCGGCGCGCACCAGCAGCGGGTCGCCGGTGGTCTCCCGCAGGCGCGCCAGCGAGCGGCTCATCGCCGACGGGCTCAGGCCGAGCCGGCGGGCGGCGCCGGTCACGCTGCCCTCGTCCAGCACCGCGTCGAGGGTGACCAGCAGGTTGTAGTCGGGCCGCGACATGGCCCACACGCTCGCATGGCATGGCGCCGGACGCAATGACCGAGTGCAACTCGTGCGTCTTCCGCCATGTTAGCGCCGGGCCTAGCGTCGATTCCGATGCCGGCGACAGGGATACGACCGACGTGGGCGCTGGCCGGGCTGGCGCTGGCGACGCTGCTCTCGTCGCTCGGCACCAGCGTGGCCAACGTGGCGCTGCCGACGCTCGAGGACGCGTTCGGCGCCCCGTTCGGCGCGGTCCAGTGGGTGGTCCTGTCGTACCTGCTCGCCGTGACGACGCTGATCGTGGGCGCCGGGCGCCTCGGCGACACCGTGGGACGGCGGCGGCTGCTGGTCGGCGGCATCGCGACGTTCACCGCCGCGTCGGCGCTGTGCGCGGCGGCGCCCACGCTGTGGGTGCTGGTGGCGGCCCGCGGGCTCCAGGGGGTCGGGGCCGCGGCGATGATGGCGCTGGCGCTGGCGTTCGTGGCCGAGGCGGTGCCGCGGGAGCGCAGCGGCGCGGCGATGGGGCTCCTGGGCAGCACGTCGGCGATCGGCACCGCCCTCGGGCCATCCCTGGGCGGGGTGCTGATCGCGGCGCTCGGCTGGCGCGCGATCTTCCTGGTCAACCTGCCCCTGGGGCTGGCGGCGCTGCACCTCGCGCACCGCCACCTGCCCGCCGGCGGAGTGGCCGTCGCCGGGCGGCCGCGGTTCGACGTCGCCGGGACGGCGCTGCTCGCGCTCGCGCTCGGGGCGTACGCGCTCGCCATGACGGCGGGGGGGCCGGGGCCGCTGGCCGTGGGGCTGCTGGTCGCGGCCGCCGCGGTGGGGCTCCTGGCCGTCGTGGAGCGCCGCGCCGAGGCGCCGCTGGTCGGCGCGGCGATGCTCCGCGACGGCGCGCTCCGCGCGGGCCTCGTCACCGGCGCGATCGTCTCGACCGTGATGATGGCGACCCTCGTGGTCGGGCCGTTCCACCTGGCCCGCGGCCTCGGCCTGGGGCCGGCGCTGGTGGGGCTGGTGATGTCGGCGGGCCCCGCCGTGGTCGCGCTCTCGGGCGTGCCGGCCGGCCGGATCGCCGACCGCCTCGGACCGCGGCGGGTGGGCGTGG
>DASSBX010000476.1:0-8552 GCA_035698305.1 Miltoncostaeaceae bacterium
TGGCCGCCGCCGTCCCCGCGGCGCCGGGTCCGCGCGCCTCCACGCGGACGCGGTGGCCGTGCAGCGCGCCGAGCACCCCGAGCGCGGTGAGGCTGCGGGCCGGCGCGGGGCCGGCGCCGGTCGTGAGGTTGCGGATGCGCACGTCGGCCTGCGCGTCGGCCGCGGCCCGCACGACCGCCGCGGCGGGCCGGGCGTGCAGGCCGTGCGCGCCGCCCACGGTCGCCTCGGCCGACTCCCATCCCCCCGCGTCGTCGTCGGCGGCGGCCGCGGGTGCCGGGGCCGGCGCCGGCCCGCCCAGGTGGGCGACCTTCCCGGCCAGGCCGTTGCGCGCCTCGGCGGCGGCCTCCTCCAGCGACGCGCCGGCGCGGGCGGCGGCGGCCGCCGCGACCGCGCCCTCCACCAGCGGCGCCTCGCACAGCAGCACCCGCGCGCGGGTCTCGTCGTCCAGCAGGTCGAGGGCCGTCTCGGCGGAGAGCACGGCGGACCCGAGGTCCATCAGCACCAGGGCGCCCCCCTCGCCGACCGCCTCGATGGCCGCCATCACCTTCACGGCGTCGGTGCCGAGCGCCCCCGGCTCGTCGATGCCGCCCGCCGCCTCGATCGGCACGTCGTCGCCGGCCATGCCGCGCGCCAGCGCCACCACCCCCTCCGCCAGGGCGGCGCTGTGGGAGACGACGACGATGCCGATCATGCCGGCAGGGTCAGAGCGGCAGCCGGTACGAGCGCCGCAGCAGCTCCACCGGGTGCACCGACGGCCTCCCGGTCGCCTCGGAGATCCACCAGCGGCAGGTCTCGGAGTCGCACGCCGACAGCTCGGCGCCGCCGTCGCGGACGCCGGCGAACACCGGCTCGCCCACCGCCATGGCGATGTCGTACTTCTCGCGCTTCAGGCCGTACGTCCCCGCCACGCCGCAGCAGTTGGCGTCGATCTGGTGGGGGCGCAGCTGCGGGACGAGGGCCATCAGGCGCATCGCGGGGGCGCCGATGCCGTGGCCGCGCTGCTGGCAGGGGACGTGGTACGGCACCTCCAGGTCGACCGGCTCCAGGTCGTCGGTCTTCAGCTCGCCCCGGTCGTGGAGCATCGCCAGGTACTCCATGACGTCGTAGAGGCGCTCGCCGACGACGCGGAGGTCGTCGTCCTGGACCCCCAGGATCTCGCGGGCCTCGCGCTTCAGCATGAGCCCGCAGCTCGTGGTGCTGGACACGATGTCGTAACCGGCCCGCGCGTACGGAGCGAGCTGCCCCGCGAGACGCCGGACGTAGCCGCGGGCGTCGTCGAACAGGCCGTTGCTCTGCAGCGGCAGGCCGCAGCAGCCCTGCCGCGGCACGATCACCCGCAGGCCCTGGTGCTCCAGCACCGCCAGGGTCGCGCGGGCCGTCTCGTGCTCGTACCAGTCGACGCCGCACCCGTGGAAGTAGACGACGGTGCGGGCGGCGCGGGCCGGGTCGGGCCTCCCCTTGCGCCCGTTGCGCCGTGCCCAGCGGTTGAAGCGGCCGCCGCGCCACTCCGGCATGGGAGCGTCGCGGTGGATGCCGAGCGTCTTCTCCAGCACCACCCGCAGCGGCCGCACCCGCAGGCTCCAGTTGGCGATCGGCGCCACCGGCGACCCCATGCGCCCGGCGAGGGTGGGCCGCGAGATGAGCCGGTCGCGCAGCGGCGCGCCGCGGTCCTGCTTGAGCCGCGCCCGCGCCTGGCTGTTGATCTCCGCGATCTTCACGCCCTGCGGGCACACCTGGGTGCAGATGCCGCAGCTCGAGCAGAGGTCGAGGGAGGCGTCCGGCGACGGGCCGCCGGGGGAGCGGTAGCGCTCGGCCTGGGGGCCAACGTACTTCGGCCCGGGGAAGAGGGGGGTGGCCGTCGCGACCGGGCAGTGCGTCTCGCAGATCGTGCACTTGACGCAGTGGTCGAGCGAGTCGCGCATCAGCTCGTCGAGCGTGTGACTCATCGTCCCTCCATGATCGCGGTCGCCGCCCGGTACCCGCCGGCGATGGCGATGCCCTCGCCGCTCTTCTCGCGCCACGGCTCGGCGCCGGCCACGAGCGCGCCGACCGCGTGGATGTTCGACCACAGCGGGGCGCCGCCCGGGTCGAGCGGCCGCATCGCGTCGTCGACCACCAGGCCGGCCCGCATCAACGGCTGGGGGTCGAGCGCGCGCTCCGACAGGCCGGGCTCGCCCGCCGGCGGCCCTGCGACGGGAAGCCCGGCGACGGTCTCCCGCAGGTGGCCGTGGGAGTCGAGGTCGATGCCGCCGGACGCGAACCCGCCCGTCGCGAGCACCACCGCGTCGGCCGGCACGGTGCGGGTGCGCGCCGCCTCGTGCACGCGCACTCCCGTGGCGCGGCCCCGGGCGCCCTCGACGCCGACGACGTCGGGGCCCAGCACCAGCTCGCCGCCTGCCGCCCGCAGCGCCGCCACCAGCAGGCCCTCCATGCGGATGCCGGGGACCGACGGCGGGATGGTGGGGACCTCCGCCACCGGGGCGCCGAGTCGCTCCTGCAGGTCGTCCCACGCCTCGGCGGGCCGCGCCAGCCCGACGATCGCGGGGAGCAGCACGGTCTCGCCGGGCTCGACCATCGGCCGCAGCTCGTCGGCCAGCCGGCCACGCTCGGCGGGGACGTCCAGCGCGCGGGCGTGGACGGGGGCGGCGACGTCGGCCCACCCCGGGCGGCCCGACCACTCCAGCGTGAGTGGGCGCGCCTCGACGGCGTGCGCCAGCCCGGCGCGCGGCAGGTTGTCGGCCAGGAGCGCGGGGAAGAAGTCGCGCAGCGAGCGCAGGCCCGCCACCGCGAAGCGGGCGGGGCCGTCCAGGCGGGCCGCGGCGATCGACGCGGGCGCGATCGCCGTGGGCCGGGCCACCCCGATCGCCGTCGGCAGCAGCAGGTTGCGCCGCCCGTCGCCCTCGGGGCGCAGGCCGGCGACCTGCTCGCGGAACCAGCCGAGGGCCTCGTCCAGCGCGCCGCCGAGACGCGCGTAGGGGTGCGCGGCGCGCTCGCCGGCCACCCGCGCGACCGCCGCGGCGAGGTCATCGACCCGGTCGGGCGCGTACCCCAGCACGTCGACGGTCCCGGTGGACAGGCGCAGCCCGCCCGACCCCTTCGACACCACGGTGACCCGGGCGCCGAGCTGCGCGAGGTGCACGCCGGCGACGAGGCCCGCGAGGCCGGCGCCCACCACCACGGCGCGCGTCATACCGGCCGCTCGGGGGCCGCCGCGGGGAGGTGCTCGATGTCGAGGGTGCCCTGGAAGATCCAGTCGTCGAGCACCGCCTGGCGCATCTGGTCGCCGTAGAGGATCGGCTCGACGCCCTGCCAGCGATGCTGCAGGAACATCTGCAGCAGGCCGTCCGCGCGCTCCCAGTCGGCGTCGCCCGCGCCGTGCAGGATCCCGGCGGCGCGGTACGTGCAGAACCCGCCCTGGCATGGTCCCATCCCCAGCCGGAGGGTGCGGCGCACGTCATCCAGGTTCATGCCGGGCCGGGCCGCGACCGCCCGCTCGATCGCCGCGCGCGTCACCAGCTCGCACTCGCACACGATCTCGGCCTCGCCCAGGTCCACCTCCCGCTCGGCCAGCCGCTCGCCGACCCACAGGTGGCCGCCCGACTCGGACCCCGGGAGCACCTCCGACGCCGTGTGGCACGGGTGGTCCTCGCCGAGCTGGCGGCACATCGCGTCGACCACGATCTCTGCCATCAGGCGGTAGGTGGTGAGCTTGCCGCCGGTGATGGTGAGGAAGCCGCCGACGCCGTCGCGCTTCAGGTGGTCGACCACCGCCAGGCCGCGACTCATGTGGCGGGTGTCCTGCTCCTCGCCCGAGGCGTGCTCGTCGTGGAACAGCGGCCGCGACCCCGTCCAGGCGTGCAGCGCCCGCGTCTGGCGGAAGCCCGGCACCAGCACCTCGCCGGCGTCGAGCATCCGCTGCACCTCGTCGCGGCCGATCGACAGGTCGTCGGGGCTGTCGGCGTGGACGTCGGTGGTGCCGATCACGCACACCGTCCGCACCGGCACCAGGATGTCGCCGTCGCCGGGCGGGTCGCACCGGTTGACCACCGTGTGCACCAGCCGGTGGTTCATCGCGATCATGATCCCCTTGCCCGGGACCACCCGGACGCCGGGGCAGCCGGCCAGGTCGGCCAGCTCGCCGGCCCAGACGCCGCCGGCGTTGATCGTGAAGCCGGCCTCGATCCGGGTCTCGCCGCCGCCGCGGTCGTCGCGCGCCACCGCGCCCGCCACCCGGTCGCCGTCGCGCAGGATCTCGGTGACCCAGTGGTACGTGAGGATCTCCGCGCCGTGCGCGGTCGCCGAGCGGGCGTTGCCCCACAGCAGCTTCCACGCGTCGATCGAGGCGTCCTGCACCTCGAACGCCCGCGAGATGCCCGGGTTGATCCGCGGCTCGCGGGCCAGCGCCACGGCGACCGGGATCTCCTGCACCGGGACGCCGGTGTCGCCGCAGCCGGCGAGGAAGCGGTCGGCGTAGCCGGGGTCGTCGGCGGGGGTGGTCACGAACAGGCCGCCGGTGTCCTCCACGGCCTCGGCGGCGATGCGGCGGACGGTCGCGTTCTCCTCCGCGCACTCCGTGGCGGACTGGGGGTCGGACGTCACATAGCGGCCTCCCGAGTGCAGGAGGCCGTGGAAGCGCCCGGTCGTGCCCTGCCCGAGATCCACCCGCTCGAGCAGGACCGCCCGGAACCCCCGCATGGCGGCGTCGCGGACGACCCCGAGGCCGGTCGCGCCGCCGCCGATGACGAGGACGTCACATTCGAGGGTCCGTCCTATTACCCGTCCTCCTTCTCGACCCAGTCGAACGACTTGGTGACCGCCCGCTTCCAGTGACGGTACTCGCGCTCGCGCTGCTCCGGGTCCATGGAGGGCGTCCAGCGCTTGTCCTCCACCCAGTTCTCGCGCAGGTCCTCCTGCTCCTTCCACATGCCGGTGGCGAGCCCGGCGGCGTAGGCGGCGCCCAGCGCCGTGGTCTCGGCGACCGCGGGCCGGATGACGTCCACGTCGAGCAGGTCGGCCTGGAACTGCATCAGCAGGTCGTTGGCGACCATGCCGCCGTCCACCTTGAGCGACTCGAGCGCCACCCCGGAGTCGGCGTTCATCGCCTCCACCACCTCGCGGCTCTGGTAGGCCGTGGCCTCGAGGGTGGCGCGGGCGATGTGCCCGGCGTTGACGTAGCGCGTCAGGCCGGCGATCACGCCACGGGCGTCGGAGCGCCAGTACGGTGCGAACAGGCCGGAGAACGCGGGGACGAAGTAGACGCCGCCGTTGTTCTCGACGGTCATCGCCAGCTCCTCGACCTCCGGGGCGGCCTTGATGAGCTTCAGGTTGTCGCGCAGCCACTGGACGAGGGCGCCGGTGATGGCGATCGAGCCCTCCAGCGCGAACACGGTCGGCTGGTCGCCGATCCGGTAGCCCGCGGTGGTGATCAGCCCGTTCTTGGAGGGGACGGCCTCGGTGCCGGTGTTGAGGAGCAGGAAGTTGCCGGTGCCGTACGTGTTCTTGGCCTCGCCGACCGCGAAGCAGGTCTGGCCGAAGAGCGCCGCCTGCTGGTCGCCCAGGTCGCCGGCGACCGGGATGCCCGCGACGGAGCCGAGCGACGCCTCCCCGTAGACCTCGCTGGAGCCCCGCACCTCGGGGAGCATCGACCGCGGCACCCCGATCGCGTCGAGCAGCTCCTGGTCCCAGTCCTGGGTCCCCAGGTCCATCAGCAGCGTGCGGCTGGCGTTGCTGACGTCGGTGATGTGGAGGCCGCCGTCGGTGCCGCCCGTCAGGTTCCAGATCACCCAGGTGTCCATGTTCCCGAACATCAGGTCGCCGGCGTCGGCCTTCGCCTGCGCGCCGTCGACGTTCTCCAGGATCCAGCGCACCTTGGGGGCGGAGAAGTACGTCGCGATCGGCAGCCCCGTCTTGGGCCGGAAACGGTCCTGGCCGCCGTCCTTGCTCAGCTCGTCGCAGATCTTGTCGGTGCGGGTGTCCTGCCAGACGATGGCGTTGTAGACGGGCTCACCGGTGTTGCGGTCCCACACCACCGCCGTCTCGCGCTGGTTGGTGATGCCGATCCCGGCGAGATCGCCCTTGTCGATCCCGGCCTCCTTGAGGGCGCCCTCGACGACCTCCTCGGTGCGGCTCCAGACCTCCATCGGGTCGTGCTCCACCCACCCCGGCTTCGGATAGATCTGCTCGTGCTCCTTCTGGGAGATCCCGACGACGCGCCCGCCGTGGTCGAAGATCATGAAGCGCGTGCTGGTGGTGCCCTGGTCGATCGCTCCTGCGTACTGCGCCATGTCGCGTCTCCCCCCTCGTGGTCAGTCCGTCCAGGTCCGGGCCGCGCAGCGCACGAGCAGCGCGCTGGAGGTGGCGCCGGGGTCCTGGTGGCCCGCGCTCCGCTCACCCAGGTAGCTCGCCCGTCCCTTGCGGGCGACGAGCGGGATGGTGTCGCGGGCGCCCTCCTCGGCGGCGTCGGCGGCGGCGGCGAGCGCCGCGCCGAGCCCCGATCCCCCGCCCAGCGCTGCCCTGAGTGCGGCGGCCGCCGGCAGGAGGGCGTCGATCATCGTCTTGTCGCCGGGCTCCGCCTTGCCCCGCGCCTGCACGCCGGCGACGGCGGCGTCCAGGCATGTTGCGAAGTCGTCCGGGGTCATGGCGTCCGGCGGCGCGGCCTGCCCGAACTTCAGGAACAGGGTGCCGTAGAGCGGCCCGCCGGCGCCGCCGACCTTGGAGATCAGGGTCATACCGACGGCCTTCATCAGGGACGGCACGTCGCCCGGCTGGTCCGCGTCGAGCTTCTGCACCACGGCCTGCATGCCGCGGTGCATGTTGATGCCGTGGTCGGCGTCGCCGATCGCCGAGTCCAGCGCGGTCAGCTCGTCCTTGGCCTCCGCCACGGCGGCGGCGAAGCCGCGGACCCAGTCCGCGACCCCGCCCGCCGTGATCTCCGCGCCGGTCACGCGCCCCAGCGTAGCCCCGGCGTGTGCACCGGGGCGTCCCAGAGGCGGATCATCTCGTCGTCCATCCGCAGCAGCGTGATCGAGCAGCCCGCCATCTCGAGCGAGGTGATGTACGGGCCGATCAGGCTCCGCATCACCTCCACGCCGTGCTCGGCGAGCACCTCGCGAAGCTCGTTGTAGACGAGGTACAGCTCCAGCAGGGGCGTCCCGCCCATGCCGTTGACGAACGCCAGCACCCGGTCGCCCGAGGCGAACGGGAGGTCCTGGAGGATGGGCTCGGCGAGGCGGCGCACGATGTCGCGGGCCGGCTCGAGCGACCTGCGCTCGCGACCCGGCTCGCCGTGGATGCCGATGCCGATCTCCATCTCGTCGTCGCCGAGCTCGAAGGTGGGCTTGCCGGCCGCCGGAACCGTGCAGGAGGTGAGCGCCATGCCCATGCTGCGGCCTTCGGCGTTGACCCTCCGGCAGAGGTCCGCGCAGGTGGCCAGGTCCTTGCCCTCCTCGGCGGCGGCGCCGACGATCTTCTCCGCCAGGACGGTGACGCCCACCCCGCGGCGGCCCGCGGTGTAGAGGCTGTCCTGCACGGCCACGTCGTCGTCCGTGACGACGGCCTCCACCTGGATGGACTCCTCCTTGGCCATGTCCGCGGCCATCTCGAAGTTGAGGACGTCGCCGGTGTAGTTCTTGACGATGTGGAGGACGCCGGCGCCTCCGTCCACCGCCTTGGTGGCCTCGTACATCTGGTCGGGGGTGGGGGAGGTGAACACCTCCCCCGGGCACGCTGCGTCGAGCATGCCCCGGCCCACGAAGCCGCCGTGCATCGGCTCGTGGCCGGACCCCCCGCCGGAGAGCACCCCGACCTTGCCCTGCACGGGGCTGTCGGCGCGCACGATGTACTTCGGGTCGTGGTTGACGCGGACGAGGTCGGGGTGGGCCGCCGCGAAGCCCCGGAGGGCCTCGTCGACGACCGCGCCGGGGTCGTTGATGAGCTTCTTCACGACTCGTCCTCGACGGTCTCGCCGCGCGAGATCACGTCCTGGTCCTCAGGCTTCTGCCGCGCCTTCAGGATGTCCTCGATCCCGAACTTGTAGATCGCGGCTCCGATCACCCCGCCGACGAGCGGTCCCACAATGGGCACCCACCAGTACGCGTCGAGGTTGTTCTGCGCCCCCGGGAAGGCGGCGTCGCCCCAGCCCATGAGCCAGGTGATGATGCGCGGGCCGAGGTCGCGGGCCGGGTTGATCGCGTACCCGGAGTTGGCGCCGAACGACATGCCGATGGCGAAGACGCCGAGGCCGATGATCAGCGGCGCCATGTTCGCCTTCGGCGGCAGGTTCATCCGGTCGACCACCGCGAAGATGATGATCAGCAGGAAGGCGGTCCCCACCACCTCGGTGATGAACGGCCCCCAGTAATCCTGGTAGTAGGGGGCCGGTGGTGTCACGAAGATGCTGACGGTCGCGTCGCCGCCATCGCGCACGATGTTGTTGGCCTTCTCGTACGCCTGGATGGGGTCGCGGTACACCATGTAGACGAGCGCGGCGCCGGCCCCCGCGCCAAGGATCTGGGCGACCACGTAGCCCGGGACCTTCCGCCACGGGAAGCGGC